>NZ_JAVJAN010000029.1:0-55064 GCF_031344075.1 Clostridium aquiflavi | reverse complement strand
AAGTTTTTTAATCAGTTGAAATCTAATTTCTTAACTTCTTTTTAACTTGTTTGCCGCATCTCTCAGCGACGTGTTTTATCTTAACATCATCCATAATATATATTTATAACAAATCAATTCATATTTATAAATTATATTTAATATACTCTTTATTTCTCTTTTTAATTAATTTATCCTAATATTGACACACGTGGATAAGTTATTATTGTATACTACTACTTTACTGAGTCTTTCTATTGACATTACTATATTAAATACTTAAACAAAGCTATTAATTGTATATTTATTCCATTAATAAGCTTTAATTATAAGCACATCTAATGTGTTCCCCCTCTTAAATATATATTTTTAGTATTTTATATTGTACTTATAAAACCTACTCGTGAAACACACAATCTATCAGTTCTTCTTTTTAATTCAAATTAAACACCAGCACAATGTTTAATTTATATATAAGTTAACTTTCCTATTGGGAAAATGATGTTTACTTTAGTTCCTTGGTCTTTTAAAGAATTAATATTTATAGATATCCCTAGTTTTTCTGAAAGCTTTTTACAAATATAAAGTCCCATGCCTGTAGACTTTCCATATATTCTTCCGTTTTCTCCAGTAAAACCTTTTTCAAAAACCTTATCTATATCTTGATCATTTATTCCAACACCATTATCTTCAACAACTAAGGTTACATTATGATTATTTTTTAAAGAATAAATTTTTATCTGTGCATTATTGTTTTTAGAGTACTTTAATGAATTTCCTATTATCTGATTAAGTATAAAATAGATCCATTTTTCATCACTATATACATTCTCTTCTAAATCATTTATTTCTAGGGATATCTTTTTAGTTATAAAATCTCTAGAATTATTTTTTATAACCTTATTAATTACCTTTTTTATATTAAATTCTTTAACTATGTAATCCTTGCTTACTTCACCTATCTTTGAATAATATAATACTTGCTCTACAAATTCCTCTACTCTCTTAATTTGATATTTTATTTTATTGGTAGTTTCATTTAAGTTATTATCTATAACTAACATAGATGATGCTATAGGTGTTTTTATTTCATGTACCCAAGTTTCTATATATTCTCTATAGTCTATTTGAGCATTTTTATATTTCTTTATTTCCTCATTCATATCTCTATTTGTTTCTTTTAATATATTATAAAGAAGTCGTCCTTCAATAAAATTTGGCTCTTCAATAAGTTCTGACAATAAATATTTTCTATCTAGCTTTTCAAGCACACCATTTAAATTATCATAAAATTTCTTATATTTAAAAACTTCTATAACAAAATATATTCCTATTGGTAAAAACCATATTAAAAATGTTATAAAAATTAATACTAGTGGTGTTTTTAAAATTATCATTACACTAATTATACTTATAAATAATATAAAGTTTATTATTAAATAAAGTAATCTATCTTTTAAATATTCTAATATACTCATGGCATTATATATCCTAGTCCTCTTCTGGTTTCTATTGCATCTTTTATACCTATATCATCAAGTTTTTTTCTTAATCTTGTTACATTAACCGAAAGGGTATTATCATCTACAAAAATATCTGAATTCCATAGCGTTTCCATAAGTATATCTCTAGAAACTATACTCTTTTGATTTTTAATTAAGCATGCTAGAATTCTTAGTTCATTTTTTGTAAGTTCACAATATTCATTATTATAACTAATACTTCCATTAGACAAGTCCAAAGTTAAATCCTTATACTTTAAAATTTCAGATGAATCATTCTTTTTATAAGTTCTCTTTAAAATTGATGATATTCTAGCTAATAGTATTTGTGTATTATATGGTTTAGTTATAAAATCATCTGCACCTAAATTCATACTCATAAGTTCATCTATTTCACTATCTCTGCTTGTAACTATAATTATAGGTATATCTAAATTTTTTCTTATTTCTCTACATATATGATATCCATCAAATAATGGTAAGTTTACATCAAGTAAAATTAAATCATAATTATTTTGCTCTATATGATTCACTACATTAGAAAAATCATCTGTAATACCAACTTCATATCCATATCTATTAAGAAGATTTTTTAATTCATCTCTTATAGTAACATCATCCTCGACTATCATTATCTTATACATGATACTTCTCCTTTTTTGATATATTTTTTTGTTCTCAAGTTTAATATCGTACTATCTCTATAAAAATAACTACCTTAAATAAAATTTTATTATCTAAAGTAGTTACTTGTTTTAATTTATTTTGCGTTGTTTATCGTATTTTTATATGCAACAACAGTTGTATAAAAATATCCACCATATATAACTAGTATTAATGCTACTGTAGAAATAGATGCTATACCTATATCAGATTTACCATAAAACTTTATATAATCATTAACAACATGTATTCCTACTACTGAATGTATTAATGCTAAAACTAGCGGAATCATAAAATATATAAATACTTGAACAAGTATAGTTTTATTTATCATTTTTTTAGGAACTCCAATTCTCTTAAGTGATTTATACCTTTCTAAACTTTCACTTATTTCAGATAATTGTTGTAATGCTAAAATTGCAGCACTAGATATTAAAAATACAATTCCTATATATATTCCTACATATATTATTAAAGTAGATGCTCCTCTATTTGTTGCATATATATCAGTCTTAGTATCTCCTAAAATAAATATACTATCTTCTCCAACTGATTTATTAGAATCAGTAAACATTTTGAAAAACTTATGATATTTTTCTTCAAAATATTCTTTATTATCTTTAGGATAGTTTACATTAAAATATGCTACACTAGGTTTAATATTCTCTAAAACATTATCAGGAACTATTATTGTAAATATATTTCCTAATAAAGTTGAACTACTCAAAGCTTCTTTGAAAATTTTTTCATTATATATTTTATAATCCTTATTATTTAAACTTATTTTATTTTTTTCTTTTACAAACTTATTTAATGATTTTTCTAAAGCATTAAAATTAGAAGTTATTATTACTTCATTATCTTTTAAGCTTACACATTCTTTATTTTTTAATTTTAATATATTATTGTAATCAGAAATTTTCACTAAACTTATTTCATTTGGTCCATCTTGTAATAATTTTTTAGTAGAATCATCTACATCCTGTAATAAATTATTGATATTAAATTCAACTCTATATTCATTATAAAATTCTATATTTTCACCTTCATTAAAGTTAAAGTTAATTTCATTTAGTGCGTCTTTCATATTTTCAATTTTGTTATCATCTTGTAAAAACATATATCCAGATACATCAAAGGGAGTTGATGCTTCTAAGCTTTTTTCCATTGTGTTCTTAAGACTAATCCCTGTAGATAATATTGTTACCGTAAAAAATAACATTAAACATATTAAGCTCATAGATATAAAATTAGTATTTACTTTGCTATATATTTGTCTGCTTACAAATATATTTAAATTTTTAAAATATATATTTTTATTTGAGTTTACTATATATAAAATAAATCCTGCTAATCCAAAATAAAACATAAAAGTTCCAATAACACCTAATAATATAGCTAACTTGAATCTAATATCATTAATATTTAATCCACTTTTATTAATACAGTAATAAGCTAACACTAGTATAATTATTGATAATATAAACAATATTATATTAAATTTATTATTTCTTATTTTAATATTTTCACTCTTTTTAGGTGAATTAATCATATCTATTAATTTATATTTAGAAATAATAGTTACATTAAATATCATTGCAAATATAAATATAATGCTAAAATACAATATAGTTTTTAATATTGCTGATCCTGAGATTATAAATTTATAATCTATCATAGGTACTTCAAACATCTTGGCGGTAAATACTGATAATCCCTGTGATAAGATAACACCTATAAATAATCCAATAATTAAAGAAATCAATCCAATAATAAATGTTTCAAAAACTAAAATCTTAGATATTTCAGATTTTTTCATTCCTAAAGTCATATATATTGCAAATTCTTTTTTCCTCTTTTTTATTAAAAAATTATTTGCATATAAAATTAATCCACATAATACAAAAGAAATAAAAACTGAAATTCCAGAAATAAAATTATTTATTAATGTCATAATCTCACTTTGGCTACCATTAAGAGAAAATATCATCTTTTGTGATTCTATAGAATTAAAACTATAAAATATACATACACCAAAAGTAAGTGTTAAAAAATATATTGCATAATCCTTAAAGCTTCTTTTTACATTGTTTTTAGAAATTTTAAAAAACATCGCTAGAGTCACCCCCTAAAAGAGTTACAACTTCAATTATTCTATTAAAAAATTCTTTTCTTGTATCGGTACCTCTAATTAACTCATTAAATATTCTTCCATCTTTAATAAATAAAATTCTATGTGCATAACTAGCTGTAAATGCATCATGAGTAACCATAAGTATAGTTGCCTCTAAATTACTATTTAACTTTTCAAATGACTCTAAAAGCATTCTTGAAGATTTAGAATCTAATGCTCCTGTTGGTTCATCGGCTAATATTAATGAAGGATTTTTAACTATTGCTCTTGCACACGCAACTCTTTGTTTTTGTCCTCCAGATATTTGGTATGGATATTTATTTAATATCTCTTCTATTCCTAATTCTTTTGCTACATTTTTTATTAATGAATCTATTGATCTTTTTCTTTTATTTTGAATAGTTAATGCTAATGCTATATTCTCATATGCTGTTAAAGTATCTAATAAATTAAAGTCTTGAAATACAAAACCTAATTCATCTCTTCTAAAATCTTCTAAAGATTTAAGTTTTAATCTAGTAATATCTTTATTGTTTATTGTTATACTTCCTGTTGTTACATTATCTATTGTAGAAATTAAATTTAATAATGTTGTCTTTCCACTACCTGATGGTCCCATTATACCTATGAATTCACCTTTTTCTACATTAAAACTTATATTATCTACTGCCTTTGTTATGTTATCCTTATTTCCATAATATTTTTCAATCTTATCCATTTTTAATATCGTACTCAATTACATCACTCCAAACATTCTTATAGACAGTATTATAAACAATGTAGTTAAAATCACATATCTATATATCTTTCATTTAAATTACATTTTTGAAAGATAAGAAATAAAGTATCTACTCTATACTTTTCTTGAAACCTATTGATATTACTTACTCTAAAGTCTGTCCATCTCTATAATTTCCTGTACAAAAAAAGATATTTCCAAAATAAATTCTATTTTTAGAAATATCCCCTATTACACTATTTAATACTATTTAATAAATTATCTAAGTTTTCTTTTAAAGATTTAGCTTGTTCTTGAGATATATTTATTTTACAGCACATCTCATTAGGAACAGTAACTATCTCCTCTTTTAACTGTCTTCCTTTATCAGTTAATTCAACAATAACTACTCTATCATCATTTTTATCTCTATATCTATTAACCAATCCCATAAATTCTAATTTTTTTAATAACGGTGTTAATGTGCCAGAATCCAAATGCAATCTTTTACCAATGCCTTTTACTGTAATTTTCTCATCTTCCCACAAAACAAGCATTGCAACATATTGAGTATATGTAAGATTAAATTTATCTAAAACTGGCTTATATAATTTAATTATTTCTCTAGAAGCTGCATATAAAGAAAAACAAACTTGATTTTCTAATTTAATGCAATCATATTTACTCATAAAATTCTCCTATTCTTAATATATATAAATTTCAAATTAAAATATCAAAATTAAATTTTAACAAATTAAATCTATTAAAATAATATTATAATTATATAAATTTTATGTCAACACATATAAATAATGTAGCTCTATCATATACTATTTAAAATTAAATTTATTCAGCCTTAAAAAATTTTATAATTTTTTATACAAAAATTTAAGCTTCTTATTATATTAATATAATAAGAAGCTGTTTTTTACAAATTAGCTTCTATATTTTGTTTTAATACATCCTTAGGTAAAAATCCATTTAATTTGCTTACTTCTTTACCATTTTTAAATATCATAATAGATTGAATTGAAGGAATATCATATTTGTTTACCAAATCTCTACTTTCGTCTACATTTACTTTCAAAAATTTTGCTTTATCAGCTACTTCATCTTTCACCTCATTAAATACAGGCGCAACTAACTTAGAAGGACTTCCTAAATTTGAATAAAAGTTCACTACTGTGGTCCCATCTTCTATTTCTTTTTTAAAATCAAAACTATAAACTTGTTTTATCATAATTCTAACCTCCAATTTTTATATTTGTTTGTTAGAATTATTTTTAGCTTCTTTTCTTTCTATATACATAAATTTTAATTTTATTTTAATTATTGGTAATAAACTTTTATTTTATTCTATTTTTTAACATTCCTTTATAATAACTTGTTTAACAAATCAACATATTCATTTTTTATATCTTCATATATTTTTATTAAATCATCAGTTTCTTGTTTTACTCTTTCAACTATATAATCATAATTTTCTACAACTAATTGAACTATGTTGTAATCTACTTTATTACTATTTGCCATATTTTTAAGTATTTCAACTATTCTGTCTTTGCTAAATTCATCTTTATAACTTCTAACAGCCATTAGTGCACTAAAAATATCTGCAATTGCTACTATTCTAGCTTCTCTTGATATTTCTTCACCTTTTAAACCAAATGGATATCCTGTTCCATCTAATTTCTCATGATGAGCCATAGCTATATCTCTAATATCATCTATATCCAAATTACTTAATATTTTGTATCCAATAATAGCATGATCTTTCATGATTTCAAATTCTTCATCTGTAAGTTTTCCTGGCTTCTCCAAAATATTTATAGGAGTAGCTATCTTTCCTATATCATGAATCATAGCTGAAATTTTAATTTTTATACACAAGTCATCATCAAAATTCATCAATTTCGCTACTTCATAGCTCATAGCTTGTACCACTATAGTATGTTTTACTGTTATCTCACTTCTAAAATCTATTGCATATGTTAACATCTTTATATAATTTATGATTTCTTCTCTACTAATATATTTCTTATCAAAAAATTCAATTAACTCATCTTTATATGTGTTATCCTCAAGCTTTTTATTAAAATCTGTTGTTTCTAAAGCTTTTAAATATAAATCTATATTTTCTTTTTTATATGCTTTTGTTCTATTTATAATTAATGATTTATTTATTTTATTATGCTTTAAATGAAGTAATGAAATATAATCTGCCAATCCCATTAATAGAGCTTCATTTGGCATATCTTTAATATTTTTTTCTTTAATCTCTGTGTCTGTAAAGTGATGGCCTAATACCACTTTATGCATCTCAGATACAGGTGAAAAATATTTAATAAATAATGAACCATATATAGCATGATTTATTGGCGCTATTGAATCTATTTCTATAAGTTTATTTCTTTCTGAAACTTTGTATGCCCCTATATCATGAAATATTGCTACTGTGCATAATTTTAAAACTTCATCATCAGTATAACTTCCATCAGCTTGCAATAGCTTCAATAATATATATGATACTTTTTCTCCATGGTCTAACAATCTTTTGTCCATTGCATTAAATGCCCTTTGCATTATTATTATTACATCTTTTAAAGTAACGTTTCTCATTGTATCTCCTATTTACCCTTCTTTGAAAATTTCTTATTTATACATATATTATACTTATTTTGCTTTAATTCCAATAATAAGAATATCAATATTTAAATATTATTTTCTTTTTCTTAAAATATCGATTGTTTTAATCTCAGCTATAGTAGAAAAAATTTTTGCTATTTTAGTGTACTTAAATTTTCATTTTATAAAACCCATATTAAAAAAGAAATATAAAAAAGAGCTAATTTCAAAATTATTATTTAAAATTTGAAAATAGCTCTTTTTTATTTATTGACCCTATTTTAAAATATGTGTTAATATTTACAATAGATTATTTTACATTGAAGTTGGACTTATCTATATCTCACAACCCCCTGCTAAAACATAGCCTATTTATTCTATAAGATGACAGAAAAAAGCATGTTGCTTATTTAGTTCTTTTTGATACCAATCTGTCTTTATTACACTTATATACCCATCCACTATTCTTTTTACTCGTTCTTCTTTAGTGAATTGCACAGTTATCATAGTTAAAAAGAATCCTATAATTGCTATTATTATTACATATCTCATTGTACTAGATAAATTTAAGAATATGCATAAAGATATTGATGAAAAGATTACTACAAATATTGATATATATGTAATAAAGTTTATAATTTTTTTAGTATCCTTTATTTTACTTACTAATTTGTCTACTGTAGATACATCCTTAAAAAACACATCTAGTTTATCTTTATATAACTCAATAAATTGAGATATTATATGTTTGTATATATCTTTATTTTTTATCTCTGAAATTCTCATACACATTACTAATGGATATTCATAATCACTTATGTCATTATATTCATATTCATTTCTATTTTGTAGACTAGGAATTCTTACTTTTAATTGTCCTTTTACATCTAAAACTAATTCATAATTATCGTTAACTAAGTTTATAAAGTTATCTTTAATAATTTCTAATGATCTTATAACTGATGGATTACTTGAATATTTTTTTTCCAAAATATCTATAATTGTCATAATTCTATACCCTTTCAATAACCAAAATTTACAAAAATAAATAATCTAAGTATTCTATATTAAATTATATCAATATTTGTACATATTGTCCAAATATTGTATTTTGATTATATATATTCAAAATAATAATAAAAAATATAAATATATTTAAACATTTACCTCTACTTTAAGATATCGAGCAATATTTAAATATATTTATATCTATAAAATTTTTATTTAATTATGACATACCTATAATCATCCCTATAATATAAGGAACTAACCATACTAACCATACTGCTATACTAAGCTTATGGAAAACAGCTTTCTTATTCTCATCATTTTTATATAATACCCATGTTGCCCATACTGCATGAAATAACATTAATACTATTGCTAAGACCCCTGTTACTCCATGAATGGCTTGTGTTGCTGTATTTGCAATTTGCACTTGAGATTTAGATATTTGTCCCATTAAAAGTGTGCCTATAGTATCACATAAAAGTCCTAACCAAAATATAATTACATGCCTCTTCTTCAGTGTTTTTGCCTTTCTTTCCCCAAATACACCTATTGTATAAAATACAAGTGCTAATGTTATTGCAATAATTGCTAAAATTAATTTCATATCCATACTAGTCATTCTCCTTTATTTTATCCCTAAGTTTTAATAAACTGCTTTTTACTTCTTTGATTTCTTCTTCTGTTAAATTTTTAAATACTTTATCAAAACTCTCATTAATTTTATTTTTATATTCTTTTGCAAACTCTAATCCTTCATTTGAAAATGTAACATAAGTATTTCTCTTATCATTTTCTAATTTAATCTTTTTTACATATCCTAATGACTCTAACCTAGTAACTATTCCAGATACAGTTCCTTTAGATAAAGACATCTTTTCACATAATTCAGATATATTAACTTTTTTATTATGTGCTATTAACTTTATAACCATAATTTGTTGATGTGTAAGTCCCACTTCCTTTAAACCACAACTTACTGATCCAATAGTACTTGAATATATCTCCTTTATTAACATTGCAATCTGAAATGAATCACTCTTCATTTATTTTCCCTCCAAAATCTAATTATTATATCTTAATTTTACTTTTTTAAAATTTAACGAACTTATTAGAAATAATATGCCTGACATAAACAATGCACCTCCTAACCCCATATAAAATGTTCCTATATATATAGGATTGAATATACCTAAGTTTCTTACACTTATTCCTAAAAAAATCATGAATCCCATTATAAAGTAGCTTCTAGCATCAAAGAATGAAAATATACAATGCCTCTCTAATTCACTAGTTACAATTCTTTTAGTGTGCTTATTATACATTTTGTTAAATACAAACTTAAAAAATATACCAAAAATAATAGCAGCAAATATTAAATCAACAATGAAATTACCATTATTATTATTTACATCACCTATTCCTAAAATTAATACTCTAAACCCTGCAAAAGACCAAACTGATCCTGCTATCAGTAATAAAATCTTTTTTTCTACTTTTAAAAATCTATCTAAAACTTTCATAAGTTTTCCTCCTTAAAACAGTTTGCATTGAAACTAAATGGTTCCTATGCAAACTATTTTACTACAAAAATAAACATTGTCAATAAGATCTATTAAATAGGAATTCTTTTCTTAAAATATAAATAATAATTTAGAAATTAGTATTTAATAACTAATTTTTTCTCAAAATTTATATTTTAACATTAAAACCTGTGCTTCACTCATTAACTCTGCAGCTTCCAATTTAAAATATATACTTAATTTCTTTATAATATAAAATTCTATATACAAAAAATAAGGACATATCAAAACAAAATATTGATACATCCTTACTTTAAATATATAAATTTTATAAACTAATATGGCTGATTTACATTATGATATTGCAGTATAAAAATAAGCTTATGTTGGAAACTATTTTAAAAATTTATAAATTAAACTCTATACTACAATATCAACAAATTATAAAATTTTATTTTACTAACTCTTTAGAAACTTTCTTAATGTTTTCAACAGTTAATCCATACTTTTCTAATAATCCATCTGGATCTCCAGATTCTCCGAATACATCATTAACCCCTATTTTCTTAACCATAGTCGGATGGTTATCGCAAACTACACTTGCTACTCTATCACCTAACCCACCAATTATTGAATGTTCTTCAACTGTTACAATTCCCTTTGTTTCTTTAGCTGCTTTTATTATTATTTCTTCATCTATTGGTTTAATGGTTGCAATATTTATAACTCTAGCATTTATACCTTCTGCTTTAAGTTCTTCAGCTGCTTTTAATGCCTTATGAACCATTATTCCAGTTGCAACTATTGTTACATCATTTCCTTCAACTAAAGTAGATCCTTTTCCTATTTCAAAATCATAATCTTCTGTATATATATCATCTAATGCAATTCTTCCTAATCTTATATAAACAGGAGATTTAATTTCAGCAGCTGCTTTAATACATTTGCAAGCTTCAATATCATCAGCTGGTGATAAAACTACCATGTTAGGTAATGATGCCATAAGTGCGATATCTTCTATTGCTTGATGCGATCCACCATCTGGACCTACTGTTATTCCTGCATGAGTTGCAGCTATTTTAACATTAACATTTGGATAACACACTGAATTTCTTATTACTTCAAATGCTCTACCTGCTGCAAAAACTGCAAAAGTAGTAGCAAAAGGTATTTTTCCACCACTGGCAAGACCTGCTGCCATACCAATCATGTTTTGTTCAGCTATACCAACATTAATAAATCTATCTGGATGTGCTTTTGCAAAAATTTCTGATTTAGTAGCTTTTGAAAGATCCGCATCTAATACTACTATATTTTTATTTTCATTTCCTAATTGAGCTAAAGTTGCTCCATATGATTCTCTAGTTGCTCTTTTCATGTGCTTTCTCCTCCTACTATTTACTTAATTCAATTATAGCTTGTTCTTTTTGTTCCTTTGATGGAGCCATACCATGCCATGCAACGTTGTCTTCCATAAAAGATATACCTTTTCCTTTGATTGTATGAGCTATTATAACTGTAGGTTTTCCTTTAACTTGTCCTACTTTATTAAATGCTTCATCTATTTCATCAAAATTATGTCCGTCACATTCTATAACATTCCATCCAAAACTTTTCCATCTATCCCCTAATGGATCTACATCCATTATTTCTGATGTTCTTCCATCTAGTTGTATTCCATTTTTATCAACAATGGCAACTAAATTATCTAATTTAAATTTAGCAGCTGCCATAGCTGTTTCCCAAACGATTCCTTCTTGTATCTCTCCATCGCCTAAGACAACATAAATCTTTTCACTTTTATTATCCATTTTAGATGCTAAAGCTAATCCACAACTATTTGAAAATCCTTGTCCTAAAGATCCTGTAGAAATTTCAACACCTGGACATTTCTTTGCATCAGGATGTCCTTGTAAAAATGATCCTAATTTTCTTAAATTCTTTAATTCTTCTCTTTCAAAGAATCCTCTTTTAGCTAGAGCTGAATATTGTGCTGGTGCAGCATGACCTTTACTTAAAATAAATCTATCTCTACCTTCTAATTTAGGATTTTTAGGGTCTATGTTCATCTTTTCAAAATATAAATATGTAACTATATCTATTATTGATAAAGATCCACCTGGATGTCCTGAACCTGATTCATAAATCATTTCAATAATATCTTTTCTTAATTCTTTTGATATATTTTCTAAATGTTGCTTATTCATAGATTGTTACCTCCAATTTTATATTTGAAAAAATGAGGAATTAAATTCCTCATTTTTTTATTATATATTTATTCTTTTTTTATGCTTCTTTTTTCTTGCTTACCATTGTTAAGCCTATCATTATAGCAACTATTCCAAGTAATGTTGCAGTTAATCCTACTCCTCCAACAAACTCTTGAACTTTACCAAGGAATATACCAACTATTCCAAAGTCACCATCTGAGAATGTTGAGTTAGCAAAACCTAAGTTTCCTAGTACAGGTAATAATGCTACTGGTAAGAATGAAATCATAACTCCATTTACAAATGAACCTATCATAGCACCTCTTCTACCACCTGTTGCATTACCAAATACTGCTGCAGTAGCTCCTGTAAAGAAGTGAGGAACAACACCTGGGATTATGATTACTAATCCTAATGCTCCTAATACTAACATTGATACTACTCCACCTAAGAATGAGAAGATAAATCCTAATAATACAGCATTTTGTGCATATGGGAATACTATAGGACAATCTAATGCTGGTTTTGAATTAGGAACTAACTTAGTTGAAATTCCTTTAAATGCAGGAACTATTTCATTAAGTACTAATCTAACACCATTTTGGATTAATATAAATCCAGCTGCGAAAGTTAATGCTTGAATCATTGAATAAACAATAAAGTTCTTTCCACCTGATAACTCTGTTTCTACAAATTCTGGACCTGCTGCTATAGCAACCCCAACATATAATACTAACATTGTAAGTGAAATTGAAACCACTGAATCTCTTAAGAAACTTAGAGATTTAGGAACTTTCATTTCTTCTGTTGATTTTGAACCTTTTCCTACTAATTTACCAATTATAGCTGATACTGCATAACCAATTCCTGAGAAGTGACCTAGTGCAACAGAATCATTTCCTGTAATTTTCTTCATGAACGGTTGTAATATAGCTGGTGATAAGATCATTATAAGACCTAATGCTAATGAACCTGTGAAGATTAAGTGAGCTCCACTCATTCCAGCTGATCCTAATATAACTGCTATCATACATGCCATAAATAATGTATGATGACCTGTTAAAAATATGTATTTATACTTTGTAAATCTTGCTATTATTATGTTAGCTATCATACCAAAAGTCATAATTAAAGCTGTGTTTGTTCCAAACTTGTCCATAGCCATTGCTACTACAGCTTCATTGTTAGGTATAACCCCTGATATATTAAATCCAGCTTCAAACATAACTCCAAATGGTTGTAATGATCCAACGATTACGCCTGCTGCTGATGCTATAACTACAAATCCAACCATTGCTTTTAATGTAGCTTTTACTATTGCATCAGCTGGTTTCTTTTGAAGTACTAATCCAACTAAAACTATAATACCTATTAATACTGCTGGTTCTGATAAAAAGTCTACTGCAACCTTTAAAATACCACCCATTATAATTCCTCCTAAGCTTAATAATTTACATATTTATTTTTTGGTAAAGTGGTAATTTAAATTACCACTTTACTTGTTTTAAAGACCTATTTTTTCTTGAATCTTTCTCTTTAATTCATCTCTATCTAATAAAGAGTCTAAAACTATAAGTTCTGGTAAGTGACTTGCACTATCTGCTAAATCTATTCCTGTTACAAATATATCTGCATCTGATGCTGTTACGTCAGCTAAAGATGTGTGATTTGCTTCATATTGATCATCTACTCCTAATTCTCTTAATACATCTGTAATGTTCATTTCCACCATAAAACTTGATCCTAAACCTGATCCACAAACTGCCATAATCTTTTTCATAATTAAAGTACCTCCTTGATTTCTTTTTCACATTTTGAATTTATTATTATATCTAATTTTTCTTTATTCATACAAACTTCTGCAATTTTTCTTAATAAATCTAAGTGTGAGTCATTGTCTTTTGCAGAAAGTGTAAAAAACACATTTATTTCTTTTCCTAAAAAATCTACTGGACTGTTAAGTTTTACAACACTAACACCCTCTTTTAAAGTTCCATCTTCTGGTCTTGCATGCGGCATTGCTACCCCATCAGCTATACAAAAATATGGGCCAAGATCTTCTATCTTTTTTAATATAGAATCATAATATCTTTTTTCCACAATTCCGTTTTCTTCTAATATATCGCAAGAAAGCTTTATAGCTTCTTTATAGTCCTCTACTCTATCAACAACTTTTACTAGCATTTATATTACCTCTCCTAAGTTATACTTTTTATTTCATCATAGTTTGCTGCATTTTTAAGTTTTTCTATATTCTGGTCTTTTGTAATTATTTCTAATAAGTTTACTAAATTCATATTCTCAGTTTTATTTGCTAATACAACCATAGCTTTAACTGGAACTTTGTTCTTACTGCCAAATTGTATCTCTGATTTAAGAGTTAATAATGCCATAGAATTTTCTAAAACATTATCTGGTGTAGCATGAACAAATGCTACTTTAGGTATAAATACCATGTAATTACCTAAGTTCTCTATAACTTTTATAATTTCTTTTGAATAATCTTTAGTTATCTTATTTTTATTTACTAATGGTTTTGTTGCTACTTCTATAGCTTCTTTCCAGTCATCAATATCTACATCTAATTGAGTAACATCTTGTGGTAATAACTTAATTATTTCACTTTCATTATCACTCTTAACTAAATCTATTAAATACTCACAATTTTTTTCATAACGTTTATTGTAAATTTCAGTTTTAATTTTATCTACATCGCTATTATCTAATAATGGGTTTACTTTTATAACCTTGTATTTATCCGCTTTAACTGGAATAGTGCTTACTATAAAGTCTATATCTGTATTTTCAAGTTCTTTATCAAGATCTTTTAATCTACATACATTTTTTATTTCTAATTCAGGAAGCATAGCCCCTATTCTTACTTTTAAAAGACTTGATGTTGCTAATCCTCCATTACATACTAGTAAAATTTTATATGTAAATTTAGATTTTATATTTCTCTCAAATATAGCATCAAAGTACATTGCCATATATGCTATTTCTTCTTCTGGGAACTTTACACCTATGATGTCTTCTTTGCTTGATAGTATAGTTTCAGTTATTTGGTATATGAAAGACATCTTGTATTTTATTTCTTCTAACATAGGATTTTCTATAACTAAATTGTTTTTTATTCTATGAATTGCTACTTTTAAATGCATTGCTATTTGGCTTGTAAATTCTAAATCATTACTACAGTCTATATTAAGAGTTTTGCAAAGTTCATCTAATATTTCTTGTGTTATATTATTTACTTCTCCTCCAACAGCTCTTCTAGATCCATCAGATATTTTCAATAAATAACATATTTCTAAATCATCTAAACTTAAGATTTCTTTTAAAACACTAAATTCTCTTCTTCTTATTAAACTGCTTTTTTCTTTTTCAGAATAATCAATTTTGAAATTATTATTATATCTATTTATTGATAGTAAAGTTATAATCTCTAATTCTTCTATTGATTCTTCAGAATATACTGTGCCTATGTTTTTTTCTACTTTCTCTATTTTTTCCTTAATAAAAGAATTTTTTAAGTTTGTTTCTTGCATTAATCTCTTTTTAATATCATGTTTCAGCTCATCACTTAATTTACTATATATACTGAAGAAAACATTTCTTATCTTTTCTTCATTGTCATTTATAGTTATTCCGTAATATGTTTTCTTTGAAACCTGTATATTATATTCTTCTAATTTAGCAGTTACTAATTTAAAATCTTGAACTAATGTATTCTTACTAACATCAACATCCTTAGCTAACTCTTCTATTGTCACTTTACCTTTTATAATTAAACTCAATATAATTACTGTTATTCTGTCATCAGAAGAATAAACTTTATAATCTTGTTCATTTATTACTTCTTGAATATTTTGACCATTTTTAAGAATTAATTTAATTCCTACTCTTGGCTTTCTTTCGAGAATTATATTTGATTCTTTCATTAAATCTTCAATAGAGTCTAAGTCATTCCTAATTGTTCTAGAACTAACTTCAAAAAACTTAGCAATACAATCAATTGTTACATATTCATCTTTTGATTCTAAAAAATTAATTATATCCTTCTGTCTCTTGTTAAGTGTAATCAACTTTTCCCTCCTCAAGCTACCTTATGTCATTATTGTAGTCGGTTTCATTAGTTTCTTCTATACCAATTTACTTCACGAATTGTGGCAACTTTTATAATATATTTAAATTTCAGTTTATACTTTAAGTACTTTTTATATTTTATTATATAGAATTTTGTCATTAAAATTTGTTTTTTGGAATCATAATTATACGATTTGTACTAAAAACAATATTCTATTAAACCAACAAATCTGTTTAATATTTATATTATTTTAATATTAATTAGATTTTATTAATATAGAAAATGGATACATCCTATTTAGTTAAAAATGATGTAGTGAATTAAAATATATATTGAAATTTCCCAGGAAATTTTTTCCTATTATTGATTTTCAATTTTTAATTTTTAAACTGTATTTCGGCGTAGTGTAATCTATGCCTAAGAAGTGTATATTTAAAACAGAGCCGATTTTTTAAATAAAATTATATACATCGTTATATAGCAAAAAAAGCTATAGAGATGTTTCTTATCCCTATAGCCTTCTAAAATTTAAGATTATTTTCTTAAGTGTTATTGTTAAAGCATAATCAAATAAATAATTAAAAACTTAGTTTTACTACTATTTATATTACTATTAAATTTCTAAAATTAATACTTGATATCCTTGCAATGTTATTTTCTTGTCTTCAACATTTACTGTTTCATAATTATTAATTAATACGTTCTTATAACTTGATAGTTCAATTACTTGTTCATCTCTTTGATAATTAGCTACTAACATTAACTTCTTATCTAAGCTCTCTCTGTAAAAAGCAAAAATATTATTATGCTCTTCTAATGCTGGCTTAAACTTACCATATACTATAGCATCTTTAAATTCATCAGATTTTCTTAATTTTATAAGCTTTTTATAAAAACTAAGCACTGAATTTTCATCATCAATTTGTGATTCTGCATTAATTGATTTATAGTTTTCATTAACTTTAAGCCAAGGCTCTCCTTCTGTAAATCCTGCATTCTTGCTATCATTCCAATGGAATGGTGTTCTAGCATTATCTCTACTATATTTATTTACAATTTCTAGTGCTTCTTCATTATTATAGCCATGTTCAATTGCAACATTATATTGACCTATTGTTGAAATATCATCAATTTCTTCTATTGAATTAAATTTATTATTTGACATTCCAAGCTCTTGACCTTGATAAATAAAAGGAATTCCTCTTAACATAAGTGATATAGCTGCCAACATCTTTTTACTATAATCATTACACTCTTCAGTAGGAAGATATCTGCTTACCCCTCTTGGCTCATCATGATTTTCAATAATATTTGCTTTAAATCCAATATCAGCTGTTTTTATTTGGCTATCAAAAATCGCCTTTCTTAATTCGTTTGGAGTAAAATCTCTATAACCATACCAACCCTTTTCATTTTCTCCTAGTATGTTCATACTAAAATCAAACATAGAAGAGAAATAACCATCTTTGCCTATAAATTTATAAAGCTCGCCTTCTTTTTCATTAAACACTTCTCCAACTGTAAAAGCATCAAACTTATCAAAAGTTTCTTCTTTTAATTCTTTAAGCATATCCCCAACACCTTCAGCTGCATCTAACATATTGTGCATACTACAAAGTCCATCTTCTCTATCAGATGGGAAATCTTCAAATCTTAAATCCTTCTTTATATTAATAATCGCATCAATTCTAAATCCAGATAAACCCTTTTCAAGCCACCAATTAATCATGTCATATAATTTCTTTTTTAGTTTAGGATTTTCCCAATTTAAATCTGGTTGCTCCTTTGCAAATAAATGAAGATAGTATTTATTGCTGTTAGGTATCTTTTCCCATACACTTCCACCAAAATATGAACGCCAATTACAAGGTGGATTTCCATCTTTACCTTCTCTAAAATAGAAATAATCAGCAAATTCTCCCTCTGGATCTTCTATTGCTTTTTTAAACCATTCATGTTGATCTGAACAATGATTAACAACTAAATCCATTAATATATGCATATCTCTTTTCTTAGCTTCCTTTAATAATTCATCCATATCTTCCATTGTTCCAAATCTAGGATCTATATTATAATAATCAGAAATATCATATCCTTGGTCTACCATTGGAGAACAATAAACTGGAGAAATCCAAATTATATCTACCCCCAATTCTTTTAGATAATCAAGTTTATTAATAATTCCTCTTAAATCACCTATTCCATCTCCATTAGAATCATTAAAACTTTTAGGATATATTTGATATGCTACTTTGTCATGCCACCATTTTTTTATCATAATTATATTTAGTAAGAGATTTAAATATTTAAATTCATATAAATCTCTCACTAAAATTCACCTCCTCATAAGACTCTCGTTGTTTTACTATAATTATATAATACAATCTTAAATTTGAGTTTTCTTACGTATTAATGATTTAAAGTTACGTTTTTATGACTTTTTATTACCAAAATCTTTTCTGTATTTCATTGGATTTATTCCTGTATGCCTTTTAAATACCTTAATGAAATTCCCCATATTGTGAAATCCACACTCTAGACATATATCCATGACTTGCCTATTAGTTTCCCTTAACAGTTCTTTAGCCTTCTTTATTCTATATTCATTAACATATTCCATAGGCGTTTTACCAATCATCCTTTTGAAAAAACGGCAAAAGTATTGTTCATTCATATTAATTTGCTTAGCTAAATCTTTTATATGTATCTTTTCTGAATAATTATTTTGAATATAAGAAATAGCTGTTTTTATATAATCTACTCTATAATCTTTATTGTTATCATTCTCTTTTATAAGCAAATTATTTTCATATAGTATTGCTAAAATTTTTAATAAAGATGCTTTTATTTTTATTTGTGATGATAATTTTTCTGCAATATTACCTTCTGGATTTTGTGATATTTGTCCACTTATTTTATATGCGTCTAAAATCTCATAATACTCTTTTAAAATTTCTTCTCCATATTTTTCTTTCTTAAAAATAAAATGTGGCATCTTTAATTCACCATTTAATAATGGTTGAATTAATGAGCCTTGTATAGAATCAAACATATCAAAACTAAGCATTTTTAAATCAAAAACAATAGCACTTTCTTTGCACGGGTGATTTGATTTGATAAAATGAAGCTCCTCACTATTGATAAAACAAATAGCTTCTTCATGTACAACATGCTTATCCATATCTATTTCTACTTGAAATTCACCTTTTTTCATGTGAATTAACTCTAATTGATCATGCCAATGGTGTTTCACGATTAAATCTTCCGAATCACTTCCTGTATAGTAAAATGCACATGGAAAATTTACAGTTCCATGCTTTTTAATTTCCTTAAGTTGATTTTTTTCCATAATCTAACCTCTAACCCAAAATATAAATTATTTTTTTCACTACTTTTTATATAATTTTACCATATAAAAATATTTTAAATTTAGATTACTATAACATTAAATCAATATAATTATCTAATATAAAATTCTTTAATAGTATTAATTAAACTCTATAATATTAAATTTTTGTATAGTTGTTGCAATAATAAAAAGAGTAGTTATTTGTTTTAAAATACATTTGAAATATAATGCATTCTAAATCTAAAAACTACTCTCTCTTTTTTAATGTTATTTATTTATAACTGTTTTAGACATTTCAATCATTTGATCTTTATCAACATCATCATACCCCATATTCATAATGCTATATTGAATACCATTTTCATACCATCTTACAAATTGTGTATTAGATTCACTAATTTCATCAGCTCCAAATCCAATTTGCAAAGTTCCCTCTTGAATTAACTTTGATTCTTCTTCTGATTCTACGTAATCTACTGGTACAGCTTTATATTTAAAATTGTTGTAATATACCTTGATTCCATTGTACTCAGTAATATCTTTTTTATCTTCCGAATCTTTATTAAAATATTCTTCACTAATAGGTGTTGCTTCCAAAAATAAACTTTGATCTTTTCTAGCACCATCTTTTTTATAGCTGAAATTTGCATCTTTAGTTTTTAAAACTGAATCACCATTATCATTTTCTAATGAACTATCTGAAAAGTTAAATGATTCAAACTTAAATCCATTTGAAAATTCATCTACATATTTAGGACAATAGCCGACTGTTTTTTTAACTACATCTTCTGTTGGAAACTTATTAATTTCATTCATTCTAGAACTGCTTGAATTCCAGTGTAATCCTCCTGTTGCTGCAACACAAGTTGCAGTTGTTGCTATAAATAAAAGGCCTACTACTATCATGGTTTTCGCTTTTAAAAATCTAATTTTCATATTAAATAACACTCCCCTATCTTTTTCCTCTAAAATTCCAGCTCTAATTTTAAAAAACATATTTTCTGGAGCTGAAATTTCATCAGATTTTTTATTTAAACAATCTATAATTTTTTCATCTATGTTTTCATTTAATTTTCTGTCCATTAAACTTCACACTCCTTTGCTTTTGATATTTCACACTTTTTATCTTTTGATAAGGTTTCTTTTAATTTTTTTCTTGCAGTATAAAGCCTTGATTTTATCGTTCCCTCAAAGCATCCCATAATTTTTGCAATTTCCTTTACAGTTAATCCATTAAAATAAAAAAGTATTATCACTGTTTTTTGCTTTAAATCCAAATGCTCAATTTCAGCATGAAGTGTTTCTGCCTCTTGGTCTCTTATATATATATCAATTGATTTATCAATACTTTCATCATTTGCTTTTTCAAAAATATTTTCAAAAGGCAAAGCTTTTTTCTCTTTACCTACATGTTTCCAGGCAATTCTTGTTAGAATCTTAAAAAACCATGGTTTAAATTGTTCTATATTTTTTAGACTCTTAGCACTTAAATAACATTTTATAAATGCTTCTTGTACAATATCTTCACTAGTAAATTTATTACCTGTAATTAAATATGCATATTTTAATGATTGACTTTTGTATATTTCAAATATTTCGCCTAAAGCGTTAATATCACCAGACTGGATTTTTTGAACAAGTTCTTTTTCACTCACTTTTATATCTCCTTCCTTAAAGGCCTCTCTAGATGCATCTATATATAAGAGACTTTAACTTTAAAAATGGTTCATTTATAATAAAAGATTTTTTTTAATATTTTTTTAACTTTATATATTCATCTTACTTATAGTCTATTAAAATAAAATAAGACTTTTAAAACAAATAAAAAAGCGCTCTTTGATTATAAAATGTATTTAAATCATAGAGTACATTTTATTTCAAAGATAGCACTTTTAATTATATAGCTATAAAATTATTTTTATTGCGTATGTTATGTATTCATTATTATATAAATAATTTAATTATTAATATAAACAATGCTGAAAATATTGCTGTTATTGGAATAGTTAAAAACCATGCCCAAACTATTTGTTTCGCTACTCCCCATTTTACATTTTTAAATCTTTTAGATGCTCCAACCCCCATTATAGTTGTTGTTATTATATGTGTTGTACTTACTGGTGCATTAAATAATGTTGCTGTTAATATTACGCAAGCAGCACCAGTTTGAGCTGCAAATCCATTTACAGGAGTTAATTTTGCCATTCCACTTCCCATAGTTTTTATTATTTTTTTACCACCTATAGAAGTTCCAAGTGCCATTGATAATGCACAAATAAAAATTACCCATGTAGGCACTTCAAATGTACTTATTAATCCACCACTTAGTAACGCCATAGTTATTATTCCCATAGATTTTTGCGCATCATTTCCACCATGATTGAATGCCATAAATGCGCCAGCTAATACTTGTAATTTTAAAAATATCTTATTCACAACAGTTCTCGTATAAGACTTTAATACAAAATTTAATATTATCATTAATATATATCCAACTATAAATCCTATCACAGGTGAAAGAAATAACCATAAAATTACGCTGTGAAAAAGGTTGTACCAATTAACAACATTAAGAGTACTAGTATATGCAATTCCCGCTCCTACAAGTGCTCCTATTAAGGCATGAGATGAACTACTTGGAATTCCAAAATACCATGTTAGTAAATTCCAAATTATAGACGAAATTAATACACACATTATTACCCATTGTGGTATAGATGCATGGCTTACAATGTTCTCGCCAACTGTTTTTGCAACTGCTGTTCCCATAAAGGCACCGAAAAAATTAAATATACAACATATTATAATAGCTTGTTTAGGGGTAAGTGCCCTTGTAGTTATTGAAGTTGCAACTGCTGTAGCTGTATCATGGAAACCATTTATAAAGTCAAATGCTACTGCAAAAATTATTATTAGTATTGTTACAATTAACGAACTATGCATTTTTAATTACAACTCTTTCTACTATATTAGCTACTTTTTCACAATTATCCACTGTGTCTTCTAAAATCTGATAGATTTCTTTCCACTTTATAATTGTTATAGGATCTCTCTCATGTTTAAATAATTGCTGTACAGTTTTTCTAAATATTTTATCTGCTTCACTTTCAATTTTACTTATATTCATGATTTTAGTATTTATATTTTTAGATTTACAGCCATGTATTTTTAACTCACTCATTAAAACTACAAGTTCTTTAGTAGCTTGTACTAACATATTACATATTTCTCTTAATTCTTCTGTACTTTCTGTTATATCAAACATTATAAATCTGTGAACTGTTGAATTAATGGAATCTAAAATATTATCCATTTCTTTTATGATTTCATATACATCTTCTCTGTCTATAGGTGTTATAAATGCATCATTTAATTCTTTAATTAAAGTGCGAACTAATTCATCACCAATGTTTTCTAATTCTGATGTATTCTTTACTTGTATCTCTCTCTTATCTAAACACTCCAAACTTTTTCTCAATTCAATAGCCGCTTCATTAACAATTTCAGCTGATTTTAATAACATCTGGTAAAATTTATCTTCTTTACAATTAAAATTAAACATTATTTCATCTCCTAGATTAATATAAAAATATTATATCTGATTTTAACCCCAAAATAATTATATTCCTTTTGTGGTAAATTTTTAAACTGGTTTGAGTAAAATTTTAGAAATTTAACATAGATTTAATATTTTATGTAAAGTATTTAACTTATAAACGCTAATAAGAGTCTATTATTTTGTATGTAAAATAATTACTTTTAAGTTTATTTATTATGTATTTTTATCCTAAAAAATAATAAATTAACTAATTATTTACATAATAACTGGTTTATTTTATTATTACCATAAATTATTTAATATAAAAACTAAAATTCAATGTCTAAATTTGTGGTAAAAAAATCCTTAAATGATACTTGCTAGAAATTTAAATCTGTAGTATCATTCAATTGTGGTAGCAATATTAACCATAATTGAATAATATTTTATAGTAAGAGAGTTTATTGATCGCTATTTTTAAAGATGCATTTTTTGCCTTTATTAATAGCGCTTTTTTAATTTTATTATTACGAATTAAATGAAAACGTTTAGGAGTGGTATTAATGAAAAAAACACGTAAATTAGTAGCTTTAGCTACTGCATTAGTTTTAAGTGTAGGTCTTGTTGTTTGTGGACAAGTGAGCTGTAATGCAGCAACAATCTCAGCTTCAAGAGAAGCAAATCAAAGTATTAATAAGTCTGATAAAATAATAATTGCTCATAGAGGAGCTTCAGGTTACTTACCAGAACATACTTTAGAAGCATATTCTTTAGCATATGCAATGGGAGTAGATTATATAGAAGCAGATGTTAATATTACTAAAGATGGTGTTCCAGTAGTAATGCATGACACGCATCTAGATACAACAACTAATGTAGCTGAGCTTTATCCAAACAGAAAACGTGCTGATGGAAGATACTATATAGTTGACTTTACTTTAAAAGAAATTAAAAACCTTACTGTGCATGAACGTATAGACCTTGATACAGGAAATGCTGTTTTCAAAGATAGATTTCCTCTAGGAAGTTCTCATTTTGAGGTACCTACTTTAGAAGAAGAAATTCAATTAATACAAGGACTTAACAAGAGTACAGGACGTAATGTGGGAATATATCCTGAATTAAAATTCCCTAAATTCTATAAAGAAAATGGACATGATATTGGAGCTATCACTTTAAAAATGCTTGATAAATATGGTTACAACCAAAAAGATGCTAAATGTTATATTCAATGTTTTGACCCAACTTATTTAAAGAGCTTTAAAGAAACATTAAACCCTAAATGTAAATTAGTTCAATTAATAGGTCATTCAGATTGGGAAGATAATGAAGGCGATGATGTTCCATACATGCTTTCTGCTAAGGGATTAAAAGAAATTGCAAAATTTGCTGATGGCGTAGGCCCATGTACAGATCAAATATTAGATGAAAACGGAAATCAAAAGAAGAGTGCTTTAGTTGCTAATGCAAACTTTGTAAAAGATTCACATGCTAATAATCTTGAAATACATCCATATACAGTGCGTAAAGATGATCTACCAAAATACGCTAAAGATGCAGACCAATTCATTAGAAAATTATTATTTGAAGTTAATGTAGATGGTTTATTTACAGATTTCGCTGATATCGGAGTAAAGGCTAAAAGCGAAGGACCAATTAAATAATTTAAATAAATGTTTATACTTTAGTCACGTATTAATCCATGTATAAGTATACCTGAACAGGCTAAATAAAAACAAGTTACCGATAGTTTAGGTTTTTCTTCTAACTATCGGTAATTTTTATATGTATTACAACAAACTTATCATATACTTATATTCTATCTAGCTTGTTGAGTTCTACCACTTTGTCTCTTTCCTTGCTGACTACCATTGCCTTGGCTTCTTCTTTTATCAGCATACCAATTTCTTCTTGGTTTTTTATTAGCATCAGTAGTCTTCTTATCTGCTTCTTTCTTTTGAGCTGGTTCTCTAGTTATAACTATTCTTTCAAATTCAACATTCTTCATTACAGGAATGTTTTTTCCTATTGTCTTTTCAATATCCTTAAGTGCACTTTTTTCATCAACATCACAAAACGATATTGCTACACCACTATGTCCAGCTCTACCAGTTCTTCCAATTCTATGTACATAAGTTTCTGGTACGTCAGGTAAATCATAATTTATAACATGTGATAATCCATCTACATCGATTCCTCTTGCAGCTATATCAGTTGCTACTAAAACCCTTATTTTCCCCTCTTTAAAATTGCTTAAAGCAAGTTGTCTTGCATTTTGAGACTTATTACCGTGAATTGCTTGAGACTCAGTTCCAGTCTTAGCAAGATCTTTTACAATATTATTTGCTCCATATTTTGTTCTTGAAAATACTAATAATGACTTAATAGATTCATCTTTAAGAAGATGAACAAGTAAAGACTTCTTATCTTTCTTTGTAACAAAATATACTCCTTGAGTAATAGTATCTATAGTTGATGAAACAGGTGCTACTTCAACTTTTACTGGATCTTTAAGAATACTGTTTACTAAGCTCTTAACTTCTGAAGGCATAGTCGCAGAGAATAAAAGATTTTGTCTAACCTTTGGTAACTTAGCTACTATTTTCTTAACATCACGAACCATTCCCATATCAAACATACGGTCAGCTTCATCTAACACAAAATGTTTAACATTACTTAAATCAATATATTTTTGATCTATTAAATCAAGTAATCTACCTGGTGTTGCAATTAAGATATCTACTCCCTCACCTAATATTCTAGTTTGGGGTTTTTGTGATACTCCACCAAAGATTACTGTATTTTTAATATTAGTATGCTTACTATAAAGAGTAAAATTCTCTTCTATTTGAATTGCTAATTCTCTAGTTGGCGCTAATATTAAAGCTTTTATTGTTCTTGGTTCATCTGATTTCTTTTGATTTTTTGCTATGTTTTGTAAAACAGGAATAGCAAAAGCTGCTGTCTTACCTGTACCTGTTTGTGCACATCCTAGAAAATCTTTTCCCTTTAATAATGATGGAATTGATTGTTCTTGTATTGGTGTTGGATTTGTGTATCCCGCTTCTGTTAAAGCTTTCTGAATTGGTTCTATTATATTTAAATCTTTAAATAACATCTTTTCTCCTTTTTAGGGCATTATACAAATTCACTGCCCTCATAAATTATATTATTAAAATAAACTCTTATATTTATTTCTTTACAAAAAACAAAGAAAGACACTAGCTATATGTAAGTAACAAACCCATACTTATAGCGAGAGTCTCTCATAATTATTATACAATTATTTTAGTAAAATAGCATCATTTATTTATAATATCCTCAGAAACAATAAAAAACTTTTATTGAACTAATGTCAGATTTTATCTTTACTAATTACTGATATGGTATATTTTTTAATTCTATAGAATCAACTACTTTTGTAGTTTTATCAAAATAAATTTCCATCTTTTGACCATATTCCCCAATATCGCTTGTAAAGTAATTAACAAAACCAGCTTCATTCATATAATCTACTTTTGGCTTACCATATGCATTTATAACATCATCATAAGTTGAATTTAAAGTAATACCTTTAGGTAATACAACAGTGTTCTTATAAGGTTCTTTACTTTTTTTAATTTTGATTTCACCAATTTTAGCATCATCTAACTTCACTGTTGTTCCACTATTATTATAAATTGTTACCCTAATTCTAGTATCCTCACCTTTTTTTCCATCATCCATTATTATATCATCTACATAATAATCATTTTCTAATTCTTGTGACTTATGATCATAATCATTAAATTTAAATCCATTATCAGCCAACGTTTTTACATTAATAGGCAACGATAACTTGACCCCATTCAAGTTAATATCTCCAGATAAAGGATCTTCTTTCATTTGTTCTGCATATGTTTTTGTATCCTGATCTGTTAATTCTTTTACTTTACTGCCTCCACTACACCCTACTATTAATAGAGTGCAAATTACTCCGCAAAAAAAGGCTATTACTTTTTTTTCATTTGCTATCTACCCCTTCTTAAATTAGTATATATTTTTATTCCGGAAACAATTATACCACAATAATGTATATATTACATATTATATGTAATATATACATTATTGTGGATTTTAGTTGGTAATTTGCCTTACTATTATATCTTAAGATATTCTCTAATTTTTGTTCATAAAAGTAGCTTTAACCAAGTAATATCTACAAAATTAGGTGTCAACTTAAAGCTGACACCTATTAACCATTTTGGACTTATCAAAGAAATAAAATAATAATTTATTTCTTAGTACCTTTTTCACTAATTTTTTCTAGAGCCTTTTCTGGAACATTATGCTTTTCAACTACATTGGTATCTAATTCAATAGTTTTGCTTACATCTACTTTAATATAAATTCCTGGTTCATAGTAATCTTTAGCAGTACCTCGTTTGAAAAAATGAACTTCTCTTTCTTTTCCTTCTTTATTAAATCCAATTAAATCATATGATTTTCCTTTTTCTTGCTTTTCACCTTTATTATCAACTAACCATGAATCCTCATTTACTTCATCTAATGGTATTTGAGTGTAATATGTATCTGAAACAACATATCTACTATTATAGTATCCTTTGGCCCAAAATGCTCCAGATATAATGATTACTATAGCAATAATTCCTATTATTTTTTTCATAATTATTCCTCCTAAAATTCTAATTCTTTTTTTCTAAACATTATTATTGTAATAATGGTAGGTAATACAATATATACCAAAATTCCTGCTATGATTAAAAAGTCAAAACTTCCTGTTTCAATGAAAGATAATTTTTCTTTATATAAAATTATTGTATACATGAATTTAGTCAAGTCCCCAATTGAATTTATAATAAAACCTTGCCCTAAAATAGTCGCTAAAATTAGCATAACAGTCTTTGATGATAACAGAACGTAGAATATAGTACCTATCATTGCATTTTGTGAATAATAAACTAATATAGTTGACATACTGATATATCCAATAATTCTTAATGCTTCTGCGCCAACGCCTAAAATAATTGTAAATATTTCTTTACTTGATAAAGACATTTTTAAAAATATTGGAATAACTAAAATCACAATTCCCAACAATAATGCTGATAAGAGTGAAAGTATAGCCACTTCAATAATTTTTGTTAAAACAACTTTACTTCTTGAAATTCCATATCCAATGGCAATCTGCATAGACTTGCTTTTAAAATCATCATAATAAATTGATAAAAAAATAGAAAGTCCCATAACCAATGGAAAGAAACCTAAAAATGTATCTGTTTTTTCAAGATATGCATTCTGATTAAATGTTGGATTATAATATATAAAAATCATTAGTAGAAACAATCCAATAAATCCACCTAGTGTATAAATAAATGATTGCTTACGACTAATCCTACGAATATCAGCTAGAATATAATTAATCATTTTATTTTCCCTCCCACAAGTTCAAAGTAATAATCTTCTAAAGTTTTAGTAGAAGATTTTTCTGCTAAAATTTCAATATGATTTGACTTTAAAATTTCTCTAGTTCTATCTATGTCATTTACACTTATTTGGATAGTATCTGATTCACTTTTTAAATCGTCTAGAGTAATTTCACGTAATACTTTTCCTTCATGCACAATGCCAAATCTATTTGCAGTATGTTCAAGTTCACCTAATATATGTGAGGAAACAATAATTGTCATTCCATATTCCTGATTCAGTTGTTTTACCAGATTTCTAATATCTACAATTCCTTGAGGGTCAAGTCCATTTGTCGGCTCATCCAATATAAGAATCTCTGGATTTCCAAGTAATGCACTTGCAATTCCTAATCTTTGTTTCATTCCCATTGAAAAAGATTTGTATTTTGCTTTAGTAGTATTCAATCCAACTATTTTAAGGACTCGTTCTATTTCCTTCTTATCCTTAATACCTTTTAATTTACGATAATATTGTAAATTTTCTTTTGCATCAAGATAGTCAAAAAAGTTTTTTCCTATAAAGAAACCTATTTTTTTTCTATTAGTTAATAGTTCAGAATAATTCTTACTGTTTTTGATAGACAACTCTCCATCTGAAAAATCTGATAAACCAAGGATTATTTTAAAAATAGTTGTCTTACCTGCACCATTTTTTCCTATTAAACCATATATCTCTCCTTTTTTTACATGCAAGTTTAAATCTTTGGTAACATGAAAATCACCATAATATTTATTAATGTGTTTTAATTTAATCATAATAACTCCTTTATTTATTCTCAAAAACTTTTCAATTCTAGTCATACTTTGTTCATAATCTTCAAAATTTGTACAAAATACTAGCGTTTCATTTTTATAAATTTCTATACTTATATATTTATCTTCAATATCAATAAATTTGATAGTTATCTCTCTTGGTACATGAAGTAGATTTACTATTTGTCTAATATTATATATTTTGAATAAACTTCAATCTTTAATATAAGCTTAAATAAACCTTAATTCCTAAAAATCATTGCAAAAACCCACAAGGCTTACCCAATTAATATCTTGCTAAAATATTTTTTAATTTTCTCTTGTGCTTTTATTTTTTACTTTAGGTGTAAGATAAACCATACTCTAGCTATCTTTTTTATAAGCTATTAAATTTATTTTATTATATCTATCTAATAAAAAACCGTATCACTTATTTGTGATACGGTTCTCCATTACTTATTCTAAATGAGGTTTTTCCAATTAATACCCACATATTCATTCTACATAATTATGGTATAATATCCAAGTTAGAATATAGAAATGCCGTAGTAGGATGGCTACGGGGGTTTTGAACATTTTATCCTCCTTGGACTATTGTAGAATTAACTATAAAAAGCTTTGTTACTATTTATATTATTAAATTAGTTTTAAAACATAATCTTTTTATTTCTAAGTTAATTATCAAGATTAAATTTCTTGGTATTCATAGAAAGCTTAATGGCAAAGAGAAAAAGCACCCATCCCACAAAGAATAGTGTACTTTACTCTTAATTAAATTTATTTAATTAATTCAATAGCCCTAAAACAAAATAAATGTTCTAATTCTTCATTTTTTAATATTAAATGTTTTTAAGTGTTTCTATTATCTCATTTTCATATATTCCACCATGATAACATATGATTCTATCAATATCATAATTCAAAAATTTTTTAATAGACCTTTTAGCCTCTTCTATATCGAAAGTATACTGAGGTAATGCAATATCTAAATTTCCATTTTCTACAACCAAAGCATCTCCAGTTATTAATGATTTGCTTTCTTTGTGATAAATAGATATGTGACCTAGCATATGTCCAGGTGTAGCTATTATTTCAATTCCTCCACAAAACTCTAAATAATCTTTATCTTTTAATGTTATATCTACATTACAACTTTCTACTGCTTCAAGGATTTTATGAAAATGATTAGCTTGCTCTTTTTGATTTTCTGTTAAAGAATCATATATACTTTCAGCTTGTTGTAGTCTTAACGATTTTTTACTAGCATTAATATATGGTTCCTCTTCTTTAGATGCTAATATCTGTATATTAGGATATTGTCTCTTAAATTCTGCTAACGCTCCCATATGGTCAAAATCATGATGCGTTATAATTATTTTAGATAAATTTTTTATGTTGACTCCATTATTTATTGCAACCTTCTCTATCAATCTAAGAAAATCAGGGTATCCACAATCTATTAATACCATTTCATTTTCATCTTCTAATATTACAGGGTAAATAGTATCCTTTTTGTTACCAAATTTGAAAGACAATTCTAATATGCTTATCTTACTCATGTTAATTCCTCCTAATAATAATTTAATTATTTAAATAGTATCATGCGTTTTAAAAATATAGTTAGTCTATAAACATTTCTGTATTATTTATTCCTACATACTAAGTGCTTTATTTATAATACATTTTATATTCCCTAATAATTTTCCTAATACTATTTTCAGTAAGATAATATTTATTTGCTAATTCCTTAACTGAACTTCCATTATTAAAGCTATTGTAAATTTGTATATTTCTTTCTATTAATTCATTTTTAAATCCACTATTTTCTCCCCAGTTTTTCCTATTTTCATCTTTTCTAGGTATATATAAATAACTTCCATCAACGTACTGTTGAATTATCTTAATAATTTCCTTAGGTAATATATTTTGTGCATTTTTATATTTCATAGCCTTTGCTCCTATTTAATATTATATTTTTTTAATATTAAAGCAAAAACTGCACAAAACTACTTTGATTAAATCTCTCTTTTAAAGCAGCTCCTAACAAAATATGTTCTGTGCTATTACAGTCTTTGCTTGGAGCTTAATGCAATAACTAGTTTTTGTGTTAAGTTTTTCATATGTTCTCTCCTAACTATTGATTTATATATTTACTAAATCTTAAACTCTAAATACTAATTATTCAACAGTCCAATTTCAGTAAAAACCTCACTTATTTGTGATACGGTTCTCCGTATCAGTTACAAATGAGGTTTATTCTATTTACTCCCCTTATAGTTCTCTCTTATAAATGGTTCTTGAACCTTCTTATCTAATAACTCTTTATAATTTCCAACTTTCCTATATGCATTTCCCTACGTTTCCCTTTAATAAACTTTTTACATCCTATACCTATCTACTTCTCTTTGTACTTTATATAGTTTCAATCTCAACTTTTATTGCTGTAGCACCTTCTAGTTGAATCCAGTTTAAATTCGCTTTGAATTCTGTAGTAACCTTATCTAAATTACATATATTTTCTATAACATACGCTCCTTTATTTTCAACATATTTGTCTATTGCTACGTGAGCTTTGCCATGTTGTATTCCACTTAAGTCAATACCTATTAATTTTATATTACACTCTAATAATTTATCTATAAGCTCATTAGTTAAATATGGACTTGCTTTAGAATTAAAATATTCTTCACTTCCATATCCATAATTTTCTAAATATCCGGTTCTAAATATTACGAAAGAATTTTTTTTAATTGATATACTGTCTAATATATCAATATCTATAATATCTAGATTTCTAACATCTATTACAGTAACATCTATTTCTACTGGTAACTCTATATTTGATAGATTGTAGCAATCTATATGCGTTCCTATATGTTGTCTTTGATGTGCTGGTTGTGAGTCTCCCCATTTTAATATTTTCTTTGGAATATTAAATTCCGTTAAATGTAAATTCATATTATATATCTCCTTCTGATTCTATTATTTCATCTAAATAGTTATTAAATTTTATTAAGAAACTAGCTACAATTTCTTGGTCTTGCTTAGTTATGCTTTTAAAAAATTTATTATTTCTTTCTTCCCACTGCTTATGTTTTATTTCATGATATTTGTATAATTTTTCTCCCAATTCTGTTAACTTAAAATATATTTCTTTATCATTCTTAGGCTTTTTATATTTATCAATAAGGTTATTATTCAAAAGTTTTTTGCACAATTTACTTATTGCACCTCTCGTCATATTCATACTTTGAGATATTTTAGTAACATTAGGATCTTTTATTTTTCCTATAAAATCTAAACAATGTATTTCTGAAACTCCATAATTTTCATATTCACCTTTAAATGCTAATTTTCCTAGAGTTTCTTCCTTTTCATATATATTTTTTAAACTCTTCATAATAATATTATTATCCACTTAAAAAACCTCCTTTAGAGTTCTAACTAAACAGTCTTTATGATTTTTGTTTCCTTGGAAATAATATTATAATATTTTTGTTTCCTTGTCAACATTTTGTTCGACTCAATTTGTTGCGTAAATCTTGTAATTTTATATAACCCCAAAAAAGCTATAGAAATCATTCCATAGCTTTTTGAGTATTACATTTTAATTATACAAATTTAGTAAGTGAGGTTCCTTCTATTTTACCCTTATGTATATATTCTACATATTCAAATTATATTCTAAAGTGGTTTTATATAAATATTTTTAGATAATTCCTTAAGTTGATCTATATCTAATATATGTATTTTTTTATCATCACATCTTATAATTGACCTTAATTCCATTTCTTTAAGAGTTCTATTCAAATGTCTATATGTTGTACCTAAAAATTGTGCAATTTCCAAGTATGATGAATTTAAAATTATATAACTCTTATCTGTCAAATGCTCAACTAAATAACTTGATAGCCTGTTAATAAGTGGATATATAAAATTATATGAGCTGTTATTAATAGTTCCATAAAGCTTCTCACTCAAAGAATCTACTAAATGATGCAACAGCCTTATATTATTAAAGTATTTTTCTCTAAGTATAGCTGCAGGTATTGCTATCAAATAAGTATCTTCTACTGCATCAATATTGCAAAGGATAGGGATATCTTTTAAAAGTTCTAAATCTCCTATAGTATTAAAATCTTTATAGAATTTTAAAAGCATTGATTTCCCATTTTCAAAAGGATAATAAATTTTAATTTTACCATCTACAAGTAAATAATAATATTCAAGATTTTCCCCTGATTCTAATATATACTCTTCCTTTTCATAGAAATGAAGTTGTGCATATTTTAATATTTCATAGTCAAAAATCTGTTCTATATTATGTTTTTTAATATACTGCTTTATAAGCCTAACATCTGAAATTCTTCTCATAAAACCTCCTTACATGACTAATGTCATGTTCTAATTGTTATAAATATATTATTTTATTTATAAAGACTTGTAAAGGGGTGAACGAACTTGAATAAGTATAGAAATTTAGCTGTTTTAAATTGTATTCTTCTTGCTATAGTGTGGTTATAAATTATTTATATGAAATTTGGAGGACATATTATGAAATATAAAGTAATATTATTTGATGCAGATGAAACATTATACGATTTTAAAAAATCTGAAAGAGAAGCATTTAAAAACACAATGCTTAATTTTAACATAAAATATAATGAAGGCTATCACTTAAAAATTTATCAGGAAATAAATACCCTTCTATGGAAAGAATTTGAGCAAGGATTTATTACACAAGAAAAATTAAATGTAGAAAGATTTAAAAGATTATCAGATCAATTAAAGGTAAGCTTTGATGAAACTAACTTTGCAAAGTCATATATAGAACATTTGGCTGATGCATCATTTCTATATGATGATAGTATAGATCTTATAGAAAACTTAAATAAGTTTTACAAGCTTGCTATCGTAACTAATGGTCTTACCTTTGTTCAAGATAGAAGAATTAGAAAATCTATTATATCAAAGTATTTTGATATAATAGTAATATCTGAGGAAATATTACTATCAAAACCAAACCCTAAAATTTTTGAGCATACTTTAAAAAATATAAAACATACTGATAAAAGTAAAGTATTAATGGTAGGAGATAGCTTAACTTCTGATATACAAGGTGGAATAAACTTTGGTATAGATACATGTTGGTATAATCCTAATAAAATTATAAATAAAACATCAATAAAACCCACTTATGAGATCTCTAATTTTAATGAGCTTAAATCTTTACTACTTAATCTGTAAAAATTTCTATAAGTAATAGTACAAAAGGTATAAAATTAAATTTAGTTCTATACCTTTTTAAATTTTAATAAAAACCTCTGTTACTTATGATACGGTTCTCCGTATCAGTAATAAATGAGGTTTTTATAGTTTCATAAATATATTAAATAAAAAACTCGAATTTATAGATTTTTTTTATAATATAAATTATAACTTCTTCAATTATTATTTATTAGATATATTATTTAACCACTTTTCCTTGGTAATACAAGTAATAACCTCTGTCCTTATATCATCCATCAAAGGCCAAAGCTTGTTATAGTTGGTGCGGTTATACTCAAATCCACATTTCTCTTGAGCACGAAGTGATTTCTCATTTCCCTCAAAATAACCACACCAAAGTGCTTTAAGTTTAAGTTCTTCAAAACAATAGCGCATTAATTCTCTAATAGCCTCTGGCATAAGCCCTTTGCCCCAATAAGGCACACCAATCCAATATGCAATTTCACCTTCGTCTGATCCGATTCCAAAATCACTTGCTTCTCCTCTTAAAAGTCCAATACATCCAATAGGTTCTTCCTGTCCTTTTTGAACAATTGCGTAAATCCCTTCATTTGAAAATACGTCTCTGATGGTTTCTATACTGTATTTAATGCTAGTATGTACTGGCCATCCAGCTATTGGTCCAACTTTAGGATCGCTAGCATATTTATATAAAGAAGGTGCATCTTCACTTCTCCATGGTCTTAGTATAAGACGTTCAGTTTCTAATATTTTTTTCATTTTAATTTCAATCCTCCTTAAAAATTCTTATTTTCTTTCACCTACTTATCAAATATATATTAATCGTAATATTTGATAGTGGTTCTTAAATTCTTTAAAACTATGTTTTTATTTTATATTTGTAAACACTATAATAATAGCCTTAAGAATAGCTATAATTGTTTTTTCCTATACATAAAAAAAGATACCACCACAATGGTAGTATCACTTTTATTCTATCTATTTACTATTTTTCTTACTGAATCATATGATAAACAATACTCCTTAGCAATATTGATTATTGTTGCTCCATCTATATATTTATTGATTATTTCTCTATTACGTTTTATGTAGTATTCTCTTGAACCACTACATTGTCCCCACTTTTGCTTCTTACCTGATGTAGGAATATATAATAATTCTCCATCTACATAATTAAATATTTCTTTCAATAACTCCTTTGGAAGAACATCCGCCGCATTAATATATTTCATATTCATACTCCTTTACTTAATCAATTAAATAAAGTGCAGAATTAGCAGCTAATGCAACTTTTTATCCCACGCAGTTTGTTGCATTTCTACTATTCTGCATGGGCATAAACACTACTAAAATCATTATCATATTTAATCTTTATGAACATACCCCCACCTCCAAAGCTTTCATATTTATAAATATGAATATATCATATTTTATATCTATGTCAATATCAAAATAATTCTTTTCGATTTACAATACTATAAATTGGAAATAATTTAAATATACTAAAGATAACATATATGGATTTGAATGCTCTTCCTAAGTTATATATTAGCTATAACTATTTATTCTAATTATTTTATTTCTCCACTGATAAAGCTCATTACTCTTAATTCTAAAAAATAAATAATAACCCCCCAACAACACATTTCTGATATGCTCCCTTTAAGGTAGACAGATTAAAAAAATAAAAATCTGTTACTTGAAAGGGAGTATTTTTATGTCTAAAAGATCTAAATATACAGCAGAAGAAAAGTATAAAATTTTAATTTATTATGAGAATGAAGTTGGATCAATACAAGAAATCTGTATTAGATATAATATTAGTACGTCTACTTTTTATGAATGGAGATATAACTATGAAAAGAATGGAATAGACGGATTAATTGAATCAAAAAAATATAATAAATATTCAAAAGAGTTAAAGGAACAAGCTATACAAGACTATTTTTCAGGAAAATATTCACAGATGGAAATTGCAAAAAAATATGAATTACCCAATAGATCAGTATTTAAACTTTGGATAAACAAGTATAATTGTCATAGAGAAATAACTGGAACACCGAAAGGAATGAAACACTCTATGGCAAAAGGACGAACTGCATCTTTTAATGAAAAACTTGAAATTGTACAATACTGAATTGCTCATAAAAATGACTATAAAAAGGCCGCCGAGACTTATCAAGTCTCATATAATCAAGTATATCAATGGGTTAGAAAATACGAATTTAGTGGAGAAAATGCGCTACAAGATATGCGCGGTAGAAAAAGGCCTGAAGCTGAATTGACACCTGAAGATAGAATAAAACTTGAAATGAAAAGACTTGAAGCCGAAAATGAAAAACTAAGAGCGGAGAATGCATTTTAAAAAAAATTGGAGGAACTAGAAAGGAGGCGGTATTAAGCCGCATAAGACAAGAAAACAAATATATTTCTATAGAGGAGCTTCATAACACTGAAAAGTTCTCTATTTCACTATTGTGTGAAATAGCAATGATTTCACGTTCATCATTTTACAAGTGGGTAAATCGTGAAAAATCTGCTTTGGAAAATGAGAATAAAATGTTAGTTGATGAAATTATTAAAATCTATGAGGACGTAGATGGCATTTATGGATATCGCAGAATGACAATGAATTTAAATCGAAAGCTAGGTCAAAATTTCAACCACAAGCGTATTTATCGACTTATGAAACTTGCAGGTCTACAATCTGTAATTAGAAGAAAGAAAAAACGTTATATGAAACTTGATCCGCAACAAGTAGCAGAAAATCTTCTGAACCGTAAATTTACAGCCGATAAACCGAATCAAAAATGGCTTACAGATGTTACTGAATTTAAGTATGGAAACTCTGAGAAGGCATATCTAAGTGCTATATTAGACCTAAATGATAACTCTATTGTTGCATATGTACTCGGACATTCTAACAACAATGAGCTTGTATTTAAAACTTTAGATTTGGCGCTTACAGCTTCGCCCGGCGCAAAGCCTATGCTTCATAGTGATCGAGGATTTCAGTATACTTCATATGGATTTAAACGTAAGTTAATATTAGCAGAAATGACACAAAGTATGTCTAGAGTAGGCAAATGTATAGATAACGGTCCTATGGAAGCATTTTGGGGAATCCTAAAGTGCGAAAAGTATTATCTACACAAATATGATACATATGAGGAACTTTCCAATGCAATTGATGAATATATAAGTTTCTACAATACTAAAAGATTACAAAAAAGATTAAACGGCCTAAGTCCTTTGGAATTTAGGGCTTTAGCCGCTTAATATGATTTTTATTATTTTCACTGTCTACTTGACAGGGTGCAGTTCAATAGGTATTGCGGCATTTCATGAAAAAATAAATGCAATGAATTTATTGGGAATTTTACTTGTTATGGCATCAATTGGATTAATGAATTTGAAATTAGCTGCAATAAAAGACAACAAATGTCTTTGAAGTACTTAAAAAGACTGGACAATTATATATCCAGTCTTTTTCAACACGTTATAATCCAATTTTAGTAAATTTATCATTCATTTATTAAAGACCACTGTTGATGCTTCATTAATTGAATTAATGCTTAACTAAAAACTGCCATTAGGCTTATTCAATTTATTCTGTTGATTTAAAGCATCCTTCATAATGCTTACTAACTCATTTTCTCTATTATTTTGAAAAACACTAAACCTCCACTGTTGGCTATTTTTTCCCGAAGGTGCTTTAGTTGCTAATTATAAAATTTTTTCTATTATCTCTTTTGGTACTGTTTTATCTTGAAACTTTCTTATCTTCTACTGTCCTTATTAGATCAATATTAGTCCTCCTCATTTAGTACCTTAATTCACATTGTGAATCAATTATAACATGATTTTTGACATTTTTTCTTCATTAATATTATATAGAAAGTTATATATTTACAGGATTTATCATCAACTTTCTTCTAGAAACAAAATAAGAAGTTTAAATATTATTTATTTTTTTGCTTTTAAAAATTCTTTAATTTCTTTATAATACTCTTTATCAGCAAGCTCTCTTGGAGCAAAAAGTCCAACAAAGAAAGTTTTTATCTTAGAATCTACTAAAGAAGCTTTAAGCATAAAATGATCAGTTGTTGGTATCAAGGTAACCTTTAGAATTTCTGAAGGTACTTCCTTTTCATAAACTTCTTTTGTATTTTCACTATCTACATTTATATCCTTACCACCTAAAAATAACTTTACAGGACTATAAAAATGTTTAATATCTTCTGTTGCATCTGCTTTATAATTCTTCTTAATAAAAGTCCGGCGGTCTTCTGATACTGCTTCTTTTTGTCCAACTTCTTTTACATACTCTTCATAGCTGACATCCTTTTTAAGGAGTTCCAATTCATTTTCAAATTCTTTTTCTTTTTTAATCATCTCATCTTTCGTTGCACCCTTTTTCTCCAGTTCTTTTAAAGTATTGTATTTACCTTGCTCAATCCAATTTATTGCAGGTGCCACTAGTATATTAAAAGCAATATTTTTATTAAGCTGAACAATTTTAGGAATAACCCAACCTGCTTGACTTGCTCCCCATAAACCAATTCTGTTATTATCAATTTCAGGTAAAGTTTTTGCCCACTCGATAACTTCATTTGCTTCACTTGCTCTGTCATCCATTGATTGCAATAACCAATTTCCCTCTGAACCACTAATACCTGGTTTGCTCCATGATAATGATGCATAACCTTGTTTAGCTAATTCTTCCCACAGTGGTTTGTACTGCTCATTATATGATGCATCAGCCGGACCATCCCCATGTATGAATACCACTAAACCTGCTTTATCTGATAGCTTTTGTGGTAATACTAAAGTCCCTTTCAAAATACCCTTTGAAGTTTTAATATCAACAGATTTTTCTACAATTTTGAAGTCATTTTGAATTAAAATTACTCCTCCTAAAATAATCGCAACCATAAATAATGCTGTAAAAACTTTAAAAATTCTTTTTTTCATAGTTATCTTTCCACCTTTTATTAAAACATTTTAAACTTATAAATTTCTATTGCTTTTTCTTCTTCCTTTTAATAATTTTCTTTTACTTTTTTAATTAAGTTCTTTCTCATAAATACCCATTGATTTATCCCTATAAAATAGCCCTTAAAACGGCTACTAATATGCTCAATCTCTTTAAACCCTTTTCTGTCATATAAATGTTTTGCTATATTACTTTCTGCTACTACTAATGACAAACTTGAAAATCCCATGCCACTTAACACTTCTTCTGCATAAGATATAAGAAGTTCTCCTACCCCATTTCCTCTGATAAACTTATCCACAGCAATGTGCTCAACATAGCATTCTTCAACAGTAAATCTTTCCAAAACAAATAACTTAAAAATCAAGAACAGCATATTAAAAAATCCGTAATGATAGCAGAGGTTGAAAAAAGGAATTTTTTTATTACTCTTTAGTTGTTTACCTACTCTTATTAATATAGCTCCTACTACCTTTCCATCCTTTTTGGCAACAAAGTGTACGTAGCTTGAATTTTCTGCTTTTATATCCCAGATAGAATACAGAATATTTTCAATGTTATCCATTGTCAAGTTTTGCCTGTGGTAAAACTTCTTCTCAAATGAACTGACTAATATAGATATCACTTCTTTAAAATCACTATCTTGATACTTTTCAATGCTAATCTGTGCCATAATACTATCTCCTTTGCAATTCTCATTTATTGATGTTATACTCATCATAAACTATGGAGCTACTCAAGTGTCAAGATTATATTTTAGGAGGTACTTATGCAAAAATTATTAAGGATTGGTCAGGTAAGTAATTTATACAACATATCTCTTGATACCTTACGATATTATGATCGCAAGGACTTATTAAAACCGATTATCGATGACCAGAACGGATACCGTTATTATTCTTTAGAGCATCTTGATATATTAGAAATGATTCTTATAGGTAAATATCTTGAAATCCCTTTAGAGCAGATGAAAGAAAAAATAGATTCTGAAAGCATAAGTGGATATCTTAATATGATGGAGGAACAGAACCAATCTATTGAAGAAAAGCTTGCTATATTAACCAAACTTAGCCAATATACTAATGAAATGACAAATATGCTTAAACATATACAAAATTTTTCTAATGACAGCACTTTTTCTAAAATAACTACAGAAAAAGATTTAGATATTACCATTTATCAAATTAACCTTAAAAACTTTCCTAATAACCTAGAGAACACTCAGATAAATGGAATAGAAGCCTTTGACCAATGGATTTCTTATAATGTAGATAATAATTACTCAATTATAGGAAATAGTGAGATTTTAGGCTTATCTATTAATAAAAATATCATCCATTCGAATGAATTAGGCATATATCTTGACACTGTTACAAAGGAAGAAAAAATGTCAAAACACCATATATCAGGAAGTTACAGACACATTAGTTTTTGGGGAAATGAATATGAATTACAAGAATATCTGCACTTGCTTTGCAATCATTTTAAATTAAAAAATACATCTCTTCATATCAAATTTTGTTTTGCATTGCTTCATAAAGATATGAAACATGAATATTTTGCAAATATTTATTTCCCCCAATAATATAAACACACTTACTTTTACTCTAGATATAATAATTTTTAGGAGAGAAAAAATTCTTATTTATAACACTTTTGAAAACACGGATATTAAAAACTTACACAATACATTTTTGGATGCATTTTCAGACTATCAAGTTAAAATGGATTTGCCTCTTTTAAAGTTCCAGCAGATGCTGCTTCGAAGAGGTTATATTCCTGAAGCTTCAATAGGAACATTTAACAATAATATTTTAGTTGGATTTCTTTTAAATGCAATTAGACAATGGAACGACAAATCAACTGCTTATGACACTGGCACAGGTGTTATAAAAAGCCATAGAGAGCATGGAGTAACAAGTAATATGTTTCAAAATGCCAAGCAATTATTAAAAAAAATTGGAGTAGAACAATATTTACTTGAAGTAATTCAATCAAATACTTCTGCAGTTAATCTTTATAAAAAACAAGGCTTTGAGATTTCAAGAGATTTTGAATGCTTTATTTTAGATAAAAACAATTTTACATCCATGCCAACATATGAAGTTGAATATATAAATTCAATTAATGAAAATTGCTTTCTAGAACTAACAAACTTTTGGGATTTTAAACCATCTTGGCAGAATTCTATTGACTCAATTAATGCTGTATCAGATAATTTCATATATTCTATTATAAAAATCGATTATATTATTGTTGGATATGGAATCATTGATAAAAATACAGGGGATATTCCACAGATAGCAGTATCTAAAAATTATAGATGCAAAGGAATCGGAAGAAGCATATTGGCAAACTTATTAAATAGTACAAAATCATGTAGTAGTAGTGTTTTAAACGTAGATAGTCAGTGTGATTCTATGAAAGATTTTTTGGTGAATTTAGGGTTTAAACAACATGTCAAGCAATATGAGATGGTTTTAAAAATATAAGTCCTATAAAAATTCTTATGTTTCAGAGAGAATGTAAAAGAATTTGTGTAAATTGAATATTTCAATATATCAAATTTTTTTGCCCCTCTTTTGAACCTGCTTCAAAATACATCTGTTGAAGGTTTTATGAATGAATCAAATATTAAGCTTATTTCAGTTTCTGATACTCCCTAATTGTTAATAGAAAAAATGAAAATTTATATTCCTCCAACAATGGAGAATAAATGGAGCGAATTGCAATAATAGTAGTTACATCAACGTTAAGCAGAAAAACTTAATGTTGATGTAACTATTTTTATCCAATTTTAGTAAAGTTCGCATTTACTTATGATACGGTTCTCCATTACTTATTCTAAATGCTCTATATATTTGTTCTAATAGCATAACTCTGAAAAGTTGATGTGGAAATGTCATTTTACTAAAGCAAAGACTATGATTAGATCTTTTTAAAACAGCTTCACTTAAACCTAAGCTTCCTCCAATTACGAAGCATAAGTTGCTATTACCTCTTACTCCGCAATTATCAATGAATTTAGATAGTTCTTCTGATGACATCATCTTACCTTTAAGATCTAATGTAATTACATACATATTATCTTTTATAGAATTTAAAATCTTATTGCCTTCTTTATCTTTTATGATGAGTTCGTCCTTTTCAGACGCATTGTCTGGAGTTTGTTCATCTTGTAGCTCCACTATATTTAATTTACAATAACGAGATAATCTTTTAGAATACTCATCTATAGCATGTTTCAAGTATTTTTCTTTAAGTTTTCCTACTGAAATAATTGTTATATTCATATTTTCTCCTTAGTTTTAGTCTCATAATCTATTTTATTTTCACCTTATATTTTAGGTAATTATTAATATTTTAGTACAAAAATAAGCTCGTAAAATTTAATCTTTTCTACAAGCTAAGATATAAAACTAAAAGTTCTACCTATACTAAAATACTAATATACACTTTAAACACAATTCTGTTTTAATAGCCTAAAGTTTCATTTATAAATATTACATGTATTCTATCTTTATCAATTTGTCTCTTAATTAATGTGTATTCATTACAAATTCTTTCTTTGCTATTACAGTCCATGCATTTTCCTATTTTTGAGCATGGTGTAGCCTTGTTTAATCTTTTTGTATTTGCTGGTGCTGATACTTCTTTATTTCTTTTAATTGCATCCTCTATAGTTGGAACTATCTTATTTACGCCTGCAATTATTATTACTTTTTTGGGTCCATAAAGAATAGCTGCTACCCTATTACCATTACCATCAACATTATAAATTTCACCTTTTTCAGTAATAGCATTTGAGCTTGTGAAATAAGCATCTGAAAGAAATGCTTGTCTGTATATTTCATTTACTTCTTCACGTGTGATATTAGGTTTATTTCTATCTAATAAATTGTATTTTCCATTCTTAAGATAATCCATAACCCCACATTCAAATAAGGTCATTGATCCTCCAAATGCAATTTTATTGCCTGGTTCTATTATATTTTCTATAATACCTATTAAGTCATCTTTAGATTTAGCAAAATATCCATTCATATTACTTTTTCTTAACTCATCTATTGTTCTTAATATTTTTTGTTCATTTACCCACATAATATTATTGTCCATATTATCACCCCACGCTATATTGTATTTATAATCCCAATCAATCATATTGAGTATAAATCATAATATCATTATACAAAATTTACCATATAGAAATCAAATAATATCCCTATAATATTTTCACTTAATTTTAAAACGTATATTATCTTTTATTAATAAAAGGTTTACTATATTTATCAACTAATACCCAAAATAAACATAGTTGATTATGAATTTAAATTCTTATATATTTTTACAATGGTTGTCCATTAAAATTTTCTATATATAAATAAAAGGGATCATTGTAGATCCCTTTTTAGAAAACTATTTACCACAACACTTTTTATATTTCTTTCCGCTTCCACATGGACAATCGTCATTTCTTCCAACTTTTTCATTATTTCTAATGATTTTAGAATCTCTAAATTGTTTTTGAATTTCTTTTCTCTTTTCTTCTGAGAATATTCCATCCCATTGTGGTAAAGTGTAAAGATATTCAGCTTTTGCATCTAACATATTATAATATAAATTTTCTAAATCAATATCTAATACTAATTCAGTATTTTCATCTAAATTTTCTAAATCATATTGATTTTTTAAACTATCATTTATTCCATCAATGAATCCCATTATAAATTCTAATGAAGAATCATATTCTTTTGCTAAACCAGCAATTGTTGTTTTCTTAGGTTCTTTATGTTTTGCTAATAAATCTTTATAAATGCTTTTTTCTAACTTACTATATTCTTGCCAGAAAGCATTTTCTCCCTTAGTTTTTACATAGTCTACAACCATATTAGTCCAATCTGTATATAAACTCATTTTTAAAATCCTCCCTTAATGTTGCTTTTGTTTTATATTTATAAATTTATTTTATAGTAACCAATTTAAAATTCTATAAATTCACTAGGTTCATGTCTATTTGCCATAGTTAATGTTATGTCATTCTTTTCATTAATTCCATTTTCTCTTAATACATTAACTACTGTTTGATATGCTAAATCAGGTTGATTATTAGTACTGCTTAAATGTCCTAAAATAACCTTCTTATTAAAGCCATTCTTTAATATTTCTACAATAGCTTCACCGCAATCATCATTAGATAAATGTCCTATCTCACTTAATATTCTTCTTTTTAAGCTATAAGGATATGGTCCATATTTAAGCATACTGACATCATGATTACTTTCAAGTAAAATAATTTCTGATTCTTTGATATTATCATATATTTCTTTTGTAAATGTTCCTAAATCAGTTGCTACACTAACTTTTTTATCTTTGTTAGCAATAGTATACCCCATAGGAGATATTGAATCATGAGGAATATTAAAGGCTTTCACATCTAAGTCTTTAATTTGAGTAACTGATCTTTTATCAATTACCTTTATATTATGCTCTTTTATCTTTCCAATTAATGATTCCATAGCACTCCAAGTGTTGGCATTTGCATATATTGGTATATCATATTTTCTTGATAAAACTCCAACACCCTTTATATGATCACTATGTTCATGTGTTACAAAAATACCATCTAAATCATTTGGTGACTGATTTATTGATTTCAATGCTTCATCAATTCTTTTACCTGGAAGTCCAGCATCTATTAATATTTTTGATTTTTCAGAAGCAACAAACATACTATTCCCACTGCTTCCACTGTATAAAGAACAGAATATCATTTAAATTCCTCCTATGATAACATAAAAAGCCACCCTATTCTACTATAGTTCTCTTTATATCCGCTCCTAAAGCTCTTAATTTATTTTCTATATGTGGATATCCTCTATCTATATGTTCTATACTTGTTATTTCTGTTCTTCCTTCAGCTAATAAACCAGCTATAACCATAGCAGCTCCAGCTCTTAAATCAGTTGCTTTTACTACTGCTCCAGTAAGTCTTTTAACACCTTCAATAATAGCTACTCTACCTTCAACTTTTATGTTAGCGCCCATCTTTTTAAGTTCATCTATATGTTTATGTCTATTTTCCCATATAGACTCAGTAACTATACTCTTTCCAGAAATAACGCTTAATAAAGCTGACATAGGTTGTTGAATATCAGTCGGGAATCCTGGATAAGGGGTGGTCTTTACGTTTACTGCTTTTAGTTCATCACTAGCACAAACCCTTATACAATCATCATCTTCTTCAATTACTGCACCCATTTCTTTAAGTTTTGCTGAAATTGATTCTAAATGCTTTGGAATAACATTCCTCACATAAACATCTCCACGAGTTGCAACAGCTGCTATCATAAATGTACCAGCCTCTATTTGGTCAGGTATAACGCTATAAGAACAACCTTTTAGTTTTTCAACACCTTGTATTCTAATAACATCAGTACCAGCACCTTTAATATTTGCACCCATTGAGTTTAAAAAATTAGCTACATCAACTACATGTGGTTCTTTTGCCACATTTTCAAGAGTAGTAACACCATCTGCTAATGTTGCTGCAATCATAACATTTATTGTAGCACCTACTGATACTACATCAAAAAATATATTTGTTCCTTGTAATTTTTCTGCTTTTACTATTACAGCACCATGTTCTATAGTAACTTCTGCACCAAGAGCTTCAAATCCTTTTATGTGTTGATCTATAGGTCTAACACCAATTGGACATCCACCAGGTAACACAACCTTTGCTTGCTTAAATCTTGCTAATAAAGCTCCTATAAAGTAATAAGAGGCTCTCATTCTTCTTACATCCTCAGTTGAAGCATCAAAATTACTTACATTTGTACTATCTATTTCTAATGTATTATTATCTATTTTTACTGTATTACAACCTAAACTTTCTAATATTCTTTCAAGGCAATGTACATCTTCAATATCTGGTATATTATCAATTACACATTTTCCTTCACTGGCCATTATTGCTGCTGGTAATATTGCTACAGCTGCATTTTTAGCACCATTGATCTCAACAGAACCTCTAAGAATATTCCCTCCATTTATTATCAATCTTTCCATCGAATTCACCCTATTCATAAAATCTATATTTAAATACGTCAAACTCCTGATTATATCTATATTTTCATTAGACATTATTGTCCTATTATATTTATTAAAATCTACTTTTATCATTATATCATAAACTTAATTTATTTAAATATATTTTTTTCCTTATATTAATAGTTTTTTAAACATTTTACTTAATAAATTTCCTTTTTATAATATTAAATGTAATATAGTCAAATTTTAACGATATAAATTATGGGTATTATGTAAAATTATTTACTTAATTACATTTTTATTATTATCATTCATATTTTAATTATTCTTCTATTTTTTTATTTGTTCTATTGTGTTATAATTTATTAAAACTTTGTAATAGCAAGACATTAGTTTAGATTGTGAGGTTTACATGAAGTATTATATAGTTGCGGTATTTGATGATGAAACATATCAATTAATTTCACCTATTCAAAAAAATATGTCAAAAAAATTTAGAGGCAATAGAAATTCACCTATGCCATTTATTCCTTTATGTATTGTTGATAATCCTAATTTCGATAAACTTTATCCGATTATAAACAAAATTATATCACCATATAAAGTTTTTAGGATTGATGCTTTGGATTCTGTTTATGTATACGATAATACTAGAAGCGTTAATTTAAGGATTGATAATAGAGGATATATTAAGAGAATTTCTCGTGCTCTTAGTGACATGCTTATTTTAAGTGGATTTAATATTAAAACATTTGATGAAAATTTTGTTTCTCTATCAAATTTAGGTTATATATCAAAAGACTATAAAAAGCAGGATATAAAGTTAAATTTTCCATACCTATATAAAAATAATCCTTATATAAAATTAAAGATTAAAAAAATAGAAGTTTGGAAAATACCTACATCTAAAAAAGATTTACCGTTAAAATCATTTGTTTTAAAAAAATTTTAAATATATTTATTTGTTTTAGTAAAAGAGAATTTGATAATTAATCATTCCCTTTTACTATTATTTTTTGTATTTTTAAGAAAATTAAAAATATTTTTTATTGTATTCGTTTTCTCCACTTTCTTTTATTTTAAAACTTTTGTAAAATAAAAATAATGATTTATTAAAGTAGGGGGATTCAGTATGAATGTTAAAGACCTCTTTGAAACTCAAAGAATAATAAATAAAAATTTAACATTAAATAATCAATTAGATGACTGTAAGATTCAAACTAGAAAATATTTGGAATTCAACGTTAAGATTAGCGAACTAGCTAATGAAACTAAATGCTTTAAATACTTGATGGATACTAACAATTTTATAGATATGCAAGTTGTATTTAGAAAATATGTATCCTGTTTATCGCAAATTATTACTATCGGACTAGATAATAATTATTCTGATATAACTGAGATTGATGTAAAACCTAATGACTACTGTTTAAGTGATCAATTTTTAAACTTATATATTGATATAAACGATTTAATTATATCACCATCAAAAGATCACTACCTTACTTTATTCGAAGACATCTTAAGTTTAGCAATAACCTTAGGATTTACTCAAACTGAACTAAAAAATGAATTTTCTAAAAATACGTATGAAAAAGTAGCTCTTTAATTTGGAGCTACTTTTTTTATTGTTTAAAAAATTATAAATCATATAATTTATAATTCCAAAAATCACCTTCACATTTTTTTTATAACCTTAATATTTGCCTCATAGTAAGGACATAATATTTTTGAGGTGATTTTTATGATGGGCATAATATATGCTATAATTTCTGGAATTTCAATGAGTTTACAAGGCGTATTTAACACAAAATTAGGTGAAAAAATAGGAATTTGGGAAACAAATGTTATAGTACAGCTTACTGGACTAATTTTAACTTTAGTTATATCTTTTTTTTGTGGAAAAGGGAGTTATTCTAATATAAAAAATGCTAATAAGATATTTCTTTTAGGAGGAGCACTTGGAGTTGTTATTATATTTACTGTAATGAAAAGCATTGGTGGAATGGGTACTACCTTTGGTATAGGTACTATATTAATAGCTCAACTCTTAGCAGCAGGAATAATTGATGCCTTTGGATTGTTTGGCACTGAAAAAATCAAATTTACACTTCATGAATTTTTAGGAATAGCAATTATGATAGTTGGAATTATAATATTTAAATGGAAACACTAATTTAATCGTTGTATAATATTTTTGAATTACATATTTTAAATACGGTAATTGATATATGGAATAGGTAAAGTGGCATTGTAATTTAATTTTGATAATTATGCTAAGCTTTACTTATTCATATATCAGTGCTCTACTAAAAAATATCCAAAATAAAACAATCATTTAAATATAGAAAGGACCTTCTATGTCAAATTTTTTTAAGAATATAAATTTTTTATTTAATTTAACTAACAACAATTTAAAGGAATATTTTAAAGAGAAAAATGCTATTAAATTTGATCAACTACAATTTAACTCTGTTAATTGGTTTGGTCATGCTACAACAGTTATAAACTTAAGTGGAAAAGTAATTATAACTGATCCTGTATTATCCGATGTATTAGGTTATTTTAAAAGAGTTGTTCAAAAACCTAATTACTTAAAAGATTTAAAAATAGATTATATAATCCTATCTCATGGACATATGGATCATATGCACTTTCCATCTCTTAGTAAACTAAATAAAGATGCTATTGTTATAGCGCCTAAAGGATATAAGAAAATCCTTAGATTATTAGGATTTAAAAATGTATTTCTTTTGCATCCTAATGAAACCTATGAAGATGATAATATTAAAATAACTGCATATGAAGCAAATCATGATGGAAGAAGATTTTATGTAGGAATTGATGATGAAAGCTTATCTTATCTAATTGAAAGAAACGATAAAAAAGTTTTTTTTGCTGGTGATACTGCATTTACTGATAATTTTAAAGGAATTGTATCTGATATTGCTTTAATGCCAGTTGGATGTTATATTCCAGAAAGATTTTCTCATATGCATTGTACTCCTCTTGAATCTTATGAAATGTTTAAAATGATGAATTCCAAAGTAATGATACCTATTCACTATAAAACATTTATAATATCATTAGAAGATTTCAATGAAACTGAATTGATATTAAAAAACTTAAAAGATAATAATATAAAGATAATTGATATTGGAGAAACGTTTATTTTCTAGTCTTATTCTTTATATAAATACTTATATTATATATTTCTAAATATAATTGTAAATATTTTAGTTAACTTGTGTATTAACAAAACACCTATTATTCATATACTATATATTGAAATAAATAATTGGGAGAAGAATATGTTTGCATTTTCATATAAAAATAAGCTAGATCCTAATTTAAAACACTATATGTCTAATAATTGTTATAAAAATTATCGAGTGCTGATAAAATATAAAAATTTTCAATCCTCTATAGAGAAAAAAGTTACATCATATAAAGGTAAATTACATCATGTTATAAAATGTTCTAATTTAATAAGTGCTACTTTAACTTCTAAAGGTATTGAAAGAATTGTTGAATATCCAGAAATAGAAAAAGTTTATTTAGACGAATATTTATTTCTTTGCGGTATGAGTGTTGCTACAGCTAACAAAGTACACTTTTCAGAGAAATATAAGTTGTCAGGAGCTGGTGTAGGAATTGGGATTGTAGATAGTGGTGTATTTCCACATCCTGATTTAATATCTCCTAGCAATAAAATATCATTATTTGTTGATTTAATTAATGATTTTAATTATCCTTACGATGATAATGGTCACGGTACATCAACTAGCGGCATTTTATGTAGTAGTGGACTTGCCTCAAATAATATGTACAAAGGAATAGCACATAAAAGTAAATTATTTTGTTATAAAGCTTTTGATAAACTAGGAAAGGGTTTTGCTTCTGACATATTATATTCAATAGAATCTTTAGTAGAAATCTCTAAAGAAAATAACATAAAAGTATTATGTCTACCATTTGAATTATTAAGTCATAATACATTTATCATCTCTTGCTTTGATTTGACATTTAAATATGCAATATTAAATAATGTTATTCCTATAGTACCTAGTGGAAGTACATTAAATAACTCGTCTTCTATTATGGGAATATCTACGTGTGATAATTGTATTACGGTTGCAGGCTTAGACAGCACTACTCCGATAATAAAGCCATATACCTTTTCTTCATCAGGTCCATTTGGAAAATCTGGAAAGCCTAATTTATCTGCTTCTTGTGTAAATATAGTTTCATTGAACAGTGATACTAATTACTTAAGTGAAAAAAATGGCTTAAAGATTTATCCTAAAAAGCTTGAAGCACCATATAAAACTTTTACCGGAACATCACTTGCCGTATCATATGTTAGTGGATTATGTGCTTTGCTATTTGAAAATAATCCTGAACTAACTTTTAATGATTTAACTTCACTATTAAAAGTTGCATGTGATCCTGTTGATGATATTCCTAAAAATATTTGTGGTGAAGGTATTATAAATATTGATACATTGATGCCCTAAATTATAAAAATAATAAATACTATAAATATTTTTAGTATTTATTATTTTTTTATTTGGCTCTATATATTAGTAGAGTGTTGATATAGATCTTTTTATTTATTGCTTTATATATGACTCTGGGTTTATTGGAGTTCCCTTTGATCTTAATTCAAAATGTAAATGAGGTCCTGTACTTCTTCCAGTACTACCAACAGCACCAATAACATCTCCTTTTTTTATTTCTTGTCCTTTCTTCACATGAATTGAGCTTAAATGACCATAAAGTGTTTCTAATCCATCTTCATGTTTTATTTTAATCATATTACCATATCCGCTTACAACTCCAGCGTCTTCAATAACCCCATCAAAAGCCGCTGTAACAGGGTCCCCTGTATTCCCTGCTATATCTATTCCATTGTGAGTCTTCCCCCATCTTGGACCAAATTTAGATGTGATGTATCTACCTCTAGTTGGATATTGTAAAAATGTTGCTTTAGTTCCAATTGGAGTTTTGCTACCTCTATATTCAATCCTATCTTTAGCTTCTTTTGTTACATATTCTGAAATTATATTTTCATTCAGCTTTTCTCCATTACGGTAAGTAACTTCAGCAGTAACTTTTTTGCTACCAGCCTCGCCTTCTTTGATATTGTTTTCTCCTATATACATAGAATCATCTCTTTTTATTTGTGTTTTAGGCGCTACAGTTACTTCTTTTTCTTCTTTAATTTTAACATCTACTTTTATATTTTCATCATTTATCATATTGTCAACTATTTGCTTAATATCATTTACATTTGAAATTGGAACTTTAACATCTGAGTATTTTACATTAGCATTAATCTCAGTATCAAGTACAGAATCTAATTTTATATTAAACTTATTTAAATTTTGCATTATGAAATCTTTAAAAACATCACTAGCTTCATTTTCATTGAATACTATTCCGTAATCTTTATTATTTATGTTTATTAACTTTGCATCAACTTCATCATTAATGATTTTCTTTATATTCTTTTTAATATTTTCTTCACTAGATTTTTCTATATTTTCTTTGTTAGTCTTAAATCTTAATTTCTTATCTTGTACTAAATCAGTACCTAGTCTTTTATTTAATTCATCATTAACCTCACTATACATTTGCTTAAATTCTTTCTTATCATAAATATAACCTACTAGCCTTCCATCAACATATGCTTCAAATACCTTATTAGAATTTGCATTTGCTATTAAAATTATTGAATTAAATATAACTGTAAGACAAATTATAAATTTAATTACTTTCATTTTTCTCGTGTTCATAATTTAATCCTTTCACTTTTATAATTAAAAATACAATTTATAATCTATCCTATTACAAACAAATTTATTCATTAGTTTAAAGTATTAGTTGTTTTCTGTATTCATTGTGGTTATAATATTGGTTTGTTATAATAATTTACAAAGACTTTATTATGAAAGGTAGGTAGTGATAAGTATGAGCACTTTTATGCTAAAAAATAAGGTACCAACATTTACTCCTATAAGTAATATTTTTATCGAAAAGTATATGCCTAAAGCTAGAGGAGAATTTATAAAAGTTTATTTATTAATGCTAAAGTATAATACTTGTAACGAATTAGGAGTCAGCTCATCAATACTAGCATCCTCTCTTAATTTATTAGAATCTGATATTATGAATGCCTTTAATTATTGGAATGATGAAGGAGTAATAAAATTTACTCCTATTGATAACATGGGAAATTTTAATATAGAATTCTTAAATTTATCAGAAGAAAATTTAGATGATTCAAAACAAGTTGATTTACTTAATGCACTTGATGAAAATAATACAAAAGATATGTTAAAACATATAGAAAAGTTACTTGCAAGACCACTATCCCCTAAAGAAATGTCAATTTATTTAAATTGGCAAAGGGAATTAGGTTTTTCCTCAGAACTAATTTTAATATTAATAGAATATTGTATATCTAAAGGAAAGTCTGATGCAAGATATATAGAAAAAGTTGCTTTATCTTGGCATGATTTAAAGATAAGAACCATTGATCAGGCTCAAAATTTAATAAAGAAAACAGAAGATAAATGGTTAAACATAAGAAAAATACTAAATTATCTTGGTATAAAAAATACTGAAATTATGAAACCTCAACAAGATATTATAGAAAAATGGCTTTTAGTTTATAAATTTCCTACAGAGATTATATTTAAAGCCTGTGATATATGTTTTGAAAGGTTAAATAGGGCAGACTTTAAATATATCGATGGTATATTATCTAACTGGTATAAGAATAATATAAAAACATTAGAGGATATAGCACTTAAAGATAAAACCCCTAAAAATAAAAATTATAAAAAAACTAACTATTCTTCTGAAAAGCCACCTCTTAAGTTTAATAACTTTGAAGCAAGAGAATATGATTATGACTCTTTAGAAAAAAAATTACTAGGATGGGATAATAATGATTAATGGATATCAAGCAGAAATCTTAAAAACATATGAGAATATTAGAGAAAATGAAGCCAAAAATCTAAAATTAAGAAGGCTAGAAGTATCTAATATATGCCCTGAAATTTTAGAGTTGGATAATGAAATACAAAGAATGTCTTTAAGAATGTCTTTAGAAATCATAAAAGCTGATGACAGTGAAAAAACATTAACACAATATAAAGAAAAAATTACAGACTTAAGAGTAAGAAAATGTGAAATGCTCGTAGCAAATGGTTATGATCCTGAATATTTAAATTTAAAGTATACATGTAGCAAATGTAAAGATACTGGATTTATAGGTGCAAATAAATGTACTTGTTACAAACAAAAATTAATCAGATTACACTACAAAGATTCCGAATTAGAAAATACTATAAAAGAAAATAATTTTAATAATTTTGATTTAAATCTATTTTCTACCCATAGATTAGGTGATGAAAAGTATTCTCCAAGAAAAAATATTGAAAATATATTAGAATATGTTTTAAATGATTATATTCCGAACTTTTCATCTCAAAATATAAATTTATTATTCTATGGTAATCCCGGTAGTGGAAAAACTTATTTATCATATTGCTTATCTAAAGCAATATTAGATAAAGGTTATCTAGTTGTATATAAAACATCTGATGAATTAATTAAAAATCTAAGTGAAATAAGATTTAATAATAATGCCAATTTAGAGGCACTACTTTTAAATTGTGATTTACTAATAATTGATGATTTAGGTGCAGAACATTTAAATGAATTTTCTATAACAGAATTATTTAATATTATTAATAAAAGAATATTAACTAAAAAGAAAATGCTTATTTCTACTAATTTAACATTACCAGGTATAACAAAGCAATATACAGAAAGAATTGCTTCTAGATTACTTGGTGATTTTAAACTTTGTAAGTTCTATTCAGAAGATATAAGAATTAAGAAAAACCTACAAAAAAATAGATAAAAAAATAGCTTCTAATAATTTTAGAAGCTATTTATATATATAAAAGTAGTTATTGACGTTAAAAACAAAAAACTCTAGTTTTACTAGAGTTTTGTTGGCGACTCAGAAGGGGCTCGAACCCTCGACCTCCGGCGTGACAGGCCGGCACTCTAACCAACTGAGCTACTGAGCCATATTATTTTTTATGTTTTATGGTGGGCACAACAGGGCTCGAACCTGTGACCCTCTGCTTGTAAGGCAGATGCTCTCCCAGCTGAGCTATGCGCCCATAAGGA
>NZ_JAVJAN010000028.1:0-55121 GCF_031344075.1 Clostridium aquiflavi | reverse complement strand
CTCTGTTTTAGCAGAGTGTTGATATATGCATAAGCAAAGTGAGCGGAGTAATTGAACTTAGGAATGCTAAAATGAGTATAGTCCAATTACAATGCTACTTTGTATATACCAACACATATTTAAAATATAGCTTTAAATAAAAATTAATTATTATTTGCAAATAGTTCATTTGCTTTTTGAGCTATACGAGTTCCAAATATCTTAAACATTTCTTTGCTTTCTTCAAAATTTTCTTTTAATGCAACAGCACCTAAATGTATATAAGGTTGTCCTAAAGAAGAACCCCCAGAGTAAACTAACATACCTTTAACCATGATATGATTAATTATAGTTAAGATAGCTGTATCAGCACCACCTTGTGCAAAGTTAGCAGTTGCAAAGACTGCTCCGATTTTACCACTAAGATTGCAATTTGAAGATTCATCAAACCATTTTTTTAGTTGCCAACACATATTAGCGTGATAGGTTGGTGTTCCAAAGATTACAGCATTGCTTTTATCAACAAAATTATAGTCAATATTATCAAGATCAAAAATTCCTACTTCAATGTTTTTTTCTAGTTTCATGCTAGAAGCAATAACATCTGCCATCTCTTTTGTTTTTCCAGTTTTACTAAAATAAATTATAGATATTTTCATAAATTGCAACTAGAAAGTGTAATTATATAAACTTTCTAGTAAGTCACATCCTTTCTAAGTAGTATATATATAGATTATTTATAAATTTATATTTTTATAATATGAGGATATTATAGCATATTTAAGAAAAAAAGGAGTTGATTTAAGGGGGATGAGAGCGGAATATTAATTATAATTAGAGCAAAAATCAAATGTATAAGTTTTAAATTTATGTGTATTATTTAAATAAAAATAAATTTGAATTTAATAGAATAATTTTATGAACATTTATTAAAGTTACTGCATAAAAAGATAATACATAGATATATGTTTATTAATATGCAAAGGGTAGATACTAAATATAATATTATCATTGACTTCATATAGATGATGGTCTATATTATATATAGATGAATATCTATATAAGGGAGTGAGTTTATTGAACTATGAGAATAATTCCAAAATTATTAAAGCACTTTCTGATCCAAATAGATTAGAAATTATTGATATATTATCTTGTGGAGAAAGATGTGCATGTGATATATTGAAAAATTTTGAATTTACTCAACCAACATTATCTCATCATATGAAGGTATTAATTGATTGCGAAATAGTAAATGTTAGAAAAGAAAGATCTTGGAATTACTACTGTTTGAATATCAATAAATGTAATAATCTAATTTTATTCTTGATGAACATCATTGCAAATACAGAGGACTGTATTTGCAATGATAAAACAAAATATGAATGCAAATAAAGGAGTGAATTAATATGAAAAAAATGATTATTTTTGATCCAGCTATGTGTTGCTCAACTGGTGTATGTGGTCCATCTGTTAATCCAGAATTATTAAGAGTTGCAACAGTATTAAACACTTTAAAAAATAAAGGGATAATAGTTGAAAGATATAATCTTACAAGTAATCCTCAAATATTTGTAACTAATACAATTATAAACCAGATACTAATGACAAAGGGCTTAGAGGCTCTTCCTATTATTATGGTAAATAGTAAGATTGTTAAAATGGGCAGTTATCCTAGTAATAAAGAATTTTGTCAATTATTAAATATACCAGAGGATTATTTAAAAGCAAATATAAAGAGACCTACTAAATGTAACTGTAAAGGTGGATGTTGTTAATTATAAATAAAAATAATGATTTTATGTATCATATTTTACAATATATAAAGAAAGGAAGATAAAAATGTTTAAATTATTTGATTTAGAAAAATTAGATTTAACAAAATATTTGTTTTTTACAGGTAAAGGTGGAGTAGGAAAGACTTCAACTGCTTGTGCAGTAGCAGTTAATTTAGCGGATTTAGGAAAGAAAATAATGCTTGTTAGTACAGATCCAGCTTCAAATCTTCAGGATGTATTTGATACAGAATTAAATAACAAGGGAGTTAAAATAAAAGATGTTCCTAATTTAAAAGTTGCAAATTTTAGTCCGGAAGATGCTGCTGCTGAATATAGAGAAAGTGTTATAGCTCCTTATAGAGGAAAGTTACCAGAAGCTGTTTTAAATAATATGGAAGAACAACTTTCAGGTTCATGTACAGTTGAAATTGCAGCTTTTAATGAATTTTCATTAATGATAACAGATAAAAGTGTAAGTAATGAATATGATCACATTATTTTTGATACAGCTCCAACAGGGCATACATTAAGAATGCTTCAATTACCTTCAGCGTGGAGTAATTTTATTAGCGAAAGTACTCATGGGGCATCATGTCTTGGTCAACTTGCAGGATTAGAAGATAAAAAAGAGATGTATAAAAAAGCAGTTAAGACTTTAGCTGATAAAGAAAAAACTACACTTATACTTGTTTCAAGACCAGAGATAACCCCTTTAAAAGAAGCAGAAAGAGCATCCAAGGAACTTCAAGATATTGGAGTTGAAAATCAAGTTTTAATTGTAAATGGAGTACTTCAACAGTGTGATGATTATTTGTCTAAATCCATTTATGAGAAACAACAAAATGCACTAAAAGATATTCCAGAAGGATTAAAGAATATTGAAACTTTTGAGATTCCTCTAAGGCCTTATAATATAACAGGATTAGAAAACGTAAGATCATTGTTAAAAGATAATTCTATTGTAATAGACAATGAAATTTTAAATGTAACTGAAATACCAAAACTAAATAGTATAATTGAAGATTTATATAAAAATGATAAAAAAGTAATATTTACAATGGGCAAGGGTGGAGTAGGAAAAACTACTATAGCTGCTGCAATTGCACTTGGATTATCAAAAAAGGGTAAGAAAGTACATTTGACAACAACTGATCCTGCTGGACATTTAAAATTTGTATTAGATGAAAGTTATGGAATTTCATTAAGTAATATTGATGAAAAGGAAGAACTTGAAAAATATAAAGAAGAAGTGTTAGCTAAAGCAAGAGAAAACAATATGAGTGAAGAGGATATAGCTTATGTTGAAGAGGATTTAAGATCACCATGTACTCAAGAAATAGCTGTGTTTAGGGCTTTTGCTGAAATAGTTGAAAGATCAGAAAATGAGGTTGTTGTTATTGATACAGCTCCAACAGGGCATACTTTATTACTATTAGAATCAACTGAAAGTTATAATAGGGAAATTGTTAGATCAGAAGGAGATATTCCAGAATCAGTTATAAAACTTTTGCCAAAATTAAAAAATGATAAAGAAACTGAAGTTATAATTGTAACCTTAGCAGAAACAACACCAGTTTATGAAGCTATGAGACTTCAAGAAGATTTAAATAGAGCAGAAATTTATAGTAAATGGTGGGTTATAAATTCAAGTCTTTATGCTACAAATACTAGTAATGACATATTAAAAGCTAAGGCTAGCAATGAGATAAAGTGGATAAATAAAGTAGATAAAATATCAAATGGAAATTTTGCAGTAATTCAGTGGAAAGCAGAAGAAGTAAAGGGAGATAAACTTAAAGAATTATTAGATTAAAGTATTATCCCACTACATTAATGAATGAAATTTTGTGGTGGGATAAATAATATTAATAGAGATGATAAAGCAATAAGTTTGTTTTAAAAGTAAGGAGGAAAAAATGAGAATAATAGTTATAGGAGCAGTAGCAGCAGGAACATCTGCAGCTGCTAAAGCACGTAGAAATGATGATTTTGCTGAAATAGTAATATACGAAAGAGATAAAGATATTTCTTATTCAGGTTGTGGCTTGCCATATTATATTGGTGGAGAAATTAAAGAACTTGATGAACTTACTCCAAGGAATCCTTTATTTTTTAAAAAGAAATACAATATTGATGTTTTTACAGGTTATGAAGTATTAAATATTAATAGTTTAGAAAAAAATATTACTGTTAAGAATCTACATACTAATGAAGTGTTTAAGGATACTTATGATAAATTAGTATTAGCAACAGGTGCACTGCCATTTATGCCTAATATAAAAGGTATAGAAAATAAAAATGTGTTTTTCTTAAGAAATGTACAAAGTGCTAGAAATATTAAGAATTTTATTATTAATAATAAGCCTAAAAATGCAGTAATAGTTGGTACAGGTTTTATTGGGTTTGAAATGGTTGAAAATTTAATTGAAGAGAAATTAAATGTGACAATACTTGAAAAAGCAAATAAAATAACACCAAATTTAGATGAAGATATGGCACAGTATTTAGAGAATACATTAAAGAAGAAAGATGTAAAAATTATTAAAGATACTGATATTAGTGAAATTTCAGAAAAGCAAGTAATACTTGCAGATAAAACTGTTTTAGATAGTGATATGGTTATTATGGCTACAGGGGTTAGACCTAATGTAGACTTAGCTAGAGAATGCAAAATAGAAATAGGCATTACAGGGGCAATAAAAGTAGATAATAGAATGGAAACAAATATTAAAGATATTTATGCGTGTGGGGATTGTATAGAAACTTTTTCTTTAATAACAGGAAAATCAATATATAGACCACTAGGATCTACTGCAAATAAAACTGGTAGAATTGCAGGTGATGCTTTAACTAAAGGAAATTTAAGATATAAAGGCAACTTAGGCACAGGAATATTTAAATTGTTTGATATGACTATTGCAAATACTGGGTTATCTGAAAAAGAAGCGTTGTCTGAAGGATATGATATAGTTGTATGTCACAATATAAAACCAGATAAACCATCATATTTTCATGGCAAGGAAATGGTTATAAAAGCAATTGCAGATAAGAAAACTGAGAAAATTCTAGGTGTGCAAATAATAGGTTATGAAGGGGTGGATAAGAGAATTGATGTATTTGCAACATTAATTACTTATGGCGCAAAGGTAGATGAATTATTCCATCTTGATTTAGCATATGCACCACCATTTTCTACTACAAAAGATCCAGTTCATTATACAGGAATGATTTTAGATAACGCAATAAACAATAGCAGACCAATTATAACTAGTAATGAACTTAAAAATTTAACTGAAAATACAGAAAAATTTCAAATAATAGATGCGAGAGTACCTAAGCAATATGATGAAGCTCATGTTTATATGGCAGAAAATATGCCTCATAGTACTTTAAGAGATGATTTAGATAAGTTAGATAGAAAAGTTATTACAGTAACTTACTGTAATAAAGGTGTTACAGGAAATGCAGTACAAAATATTTTAATTAATCATGGCTTTAAAAAAGTATATAATTTATCAGGTGGTCACAAATTTTATAAAGGATCAAAAATAAAGAAAGTAAATAATAAATAGGGAGATAGATATATGTCAGAAAATAAAGGAAAAGGGTTAGGTGTATTTGAAAAATATTTAACATTATGGGTAGCAGCATGTATTGTTGTTGGAATTGCGGTAGGAAAATTTTTACCTATAATACCAGATACACTAAATAAATTTGAATATTATAACGTATCAATTCCAGTTGCAATATTAATTTGGCTTATGATATATCCAATGATGTTAAAAATAGATTTTACAAGTATAGTTAATGCTAGTAAAAAACCAAAGGGACTTATATTAACTTGTGTAACAAATTGGCTTATAAAACCATTTACAATGTATGCAATTGCATGGTTCTTTTTTTATATTGTATTTAAAAGTTTTATACCAGTAAATCTTGCTAAAGAATATTTAGCAGGAGCAGTATTACTTGGAGCAGCGCCATGTACAGCAATGGTATTTGTATGGAGTCATTTAACAAAAGGTGATGCAGCCTATACTTTAGTTCAAGTTGCAGTTAATGATTTAATAATTTTAATTGCATTTGCACCAATAGTAGCATTTTTACTTGGAGTTGGTAATGTAACTGTACCAATGGGAACATTACTTCTTTCAACAGTACTATTTGTTGTTATTCCGCTAGCTTTAGGATATACAACAAGAACTGTATTAATAAAGAAAAAAGGTGAAGATTATTTTAATAATATATTTTTAAAGAAGTTTGACAATGTAACAATAATAGGATTACTTTTAACACTTATAATATTATTTTCCTTCCAAGGAGATATTATCTTAAACAATCCGTTGCATATTTTATTAATAGCAGTACCACTTACAATTCAGACTTTCTTTATTTTTACTATTGCTTATGTTGGAGCAAAATTACTTAAACTTCCTCATAACATTGCAGCACCAGCAGGAATGATAGGTGCAAGTAATTTCTTTGAACTTTCAGTAGCAGTAGCGATATCATTATTTGGTTTACAAAGTGGAGCAGCTCTTGCAACTGTAGTTGGAGTACTTGTTGAAGTTCCAGTAATGCTTGCTCTTGTTAAAATAGCTAATAATACTAAGGGGTGGTTTAAAAATAATTAGATAGTATAAAATTTTTAGAATAATTAATAAACTTAAATGTACTTTACTGAAAGATAATAGTATGAATTTATTAGGGATTGTAATTAATAAAAGAATAATAACAAGGAAAATATGAAATACTAATATTAAAAATATTTTATAAATAATAAAAGGAGGTTTTAAAGATGGAATGGGAATATAATGTTATAAGTATTACAGATTTTAAAAGTTTAGAGGATCCAGAAAAATTAAAGCAAGAACTTGATAATTATGGATCAAAAGGGTGGGAACTTGTAGGTATTTTACATAAAGAACAAGAAGGGAAAGGATGGATGCCAAAATTATATGATGATGTAATAACTTTTAAAAGAAAAGTACAATAATATTCTGGTTAGATATAGAGTATGCAGTATAGAGTAAATATAAAACGAATATATTACATAACAGAATTAGTATTAATGTAAAAATAATTAAGGCACATTCAAAAAAATAAAAATGTTTTGATATCGCCAATTATTTTGTGATTGGCGATATTTCCTCATAAGTATAGCTATTCTTTAATTGTATAATTTTAGGTAATTAATGTTCTAAATATCTGTATAATGTAGATTTACTAATTCCAGTTTCTTTCTTTATTTCACTTAAACTATATTTTTTACTTTCATACATAACAATAGCACGTTTTACATTCTCATCAGGTTTCTTTGGTCTTCCTGGAGTTACTCCTTTTTGCTTTGCTTCATATAATCCTTTTTTTGTTTTTTCACTTATAACATCACTTTGAAATTTAACAAGATGTTTTATAATTTCAGTAAAATTATATCCATTCTTATTACTTGTATCAATTTTTTCATTAATAGATTGAAAAAACGCTTCTTTTTTATCTATTATCTCTAATAGTTCAACTAAATGACGAGTTGAATCAGCTAAGCTAAAAAGTTTTGTGACTATTATTTTATCACCTTTATTTAGAGTATTTATTGTATCTTTTAGTTTTGATCTTTTCTTTGGTGAGGAATGATCTTCCTCAATAATAATTTCACAATCTGCTTTTTTTAAGTTATTTAACTGAATCTCACAGTTTGAATCTTCTTCATATGGTCTCATGTATCCAATTAACATATTTATTCTCCTGATATTTAAAGAATTTATTTTATTATATCATAGTTTTAATAAAATAAAATTAGTCTTAAAATAGTTCCTTTTTGAGACGATATATGTTAAAATGATTCTTGCACAAAATAAAAATAAGTTTTTACAAGAGAAAAATTAAATGTGAGGTGTATAAAAATTTGAATAAAAATTAAAAAGCAGAGTGGTTTTCAAACGTTAGAGGTGATATCCTTGCAGGGATTGTTGTATGTATGGCATTAATACCTGAAGCAATAGGGTTTTCTATAGTAGCAGGAGTTGATCCTATGGTTGGAGTGTATGCATCTTTTTGCATTTCTTTAGTTATATCAATTTTTGGTGGTAGAACAGGTATGATATCAGCTGGCGCTGGTGCTATGGCATTAGTATTAGCGAGCTTAGTAAAAAATACCAGTAGTGGCATTAGGCGCAGTTATGGTTGTTATATCAATAAGCACTTTTAACTGGGAGTCAATAAAGCGAATAAGGAAAGTACCTAAATCAGATACATTTGTAATGATATCAACAGTTATAACAGTATTATTAACACATAATTTAGCTTATGGAGTTATTATAGGAATAATTTTAAGTTCTATATTCTTTGCAGCTAAGATATCTGAAATTAGTATTAAAAAAATAAATGAAGATAAAAAAACAGTATATTTAGTGCAAGGACAGCTATTTTTTGCATCTACCTTAAAATTTATTAATAGTTTTGATTTTACAGAGGATGTAGAAACTGTAGATATAGATCTTTCAAAAGTTAGAATTTGGGATGAATCAGCAGTTGATAGTATAGATAAAGTAGTGATTAAATTCCATAAGAATGGAATTAAGACTAATTTAATGGGAATGAGTACTCAATGTTTAGAATTAATAGATAGAATGTCTGTTCATAATAAAGCAGGAAAATTTGATATGGTTAGTAATCATTAAATTCTATAGATTAAGCATACAAGGGACAGTTTCATAATGCATAAAAATGCAATATGAAAAGTCCTTTATCTGTTTTATAGCAAAAGTTTATTTAAAAACTTAATAATTTAAACCTAAAGAATAAAAAAAGTATATTTACATTTTAGAGTGTTAACATTAAAATAGAAATTAAATTATTAAATTATTAAATTATTAAATTATGTGAGGCGAGTTATTAATGAAGATAGATATGAATAAGTATGAAAGTGTATTTAAATCTTTATCTGATATCACAAGATTAAATATAATTAAAAAATTAAGTGAAAAAGATAGCATGTGCGTATGTTCTTTGGTTGAACATTTTGACATACCTCAATCAAAATTGTCATATCATTTAAAAATGTTACTAGATTCTAATCTTATAACTATGGAGAGATGTGGTAAGTGGAATCACTATAGTATTAATAAAGAGGAATTAGAAAAGTATTTATCTAAAGAGGTTATGAATGATATTGTTAAGTAATAAAATTTTGTATAAAATCAAAAAAATATTGGGGGCGTGAAAACACATATCAAAAAAACTTGATATGTTCTAGGCGTTAATGTATAATAATGTTATAGAGCTAGCTAGCAATAAAAAATTTTAGTCAACAAATCAAAAAAAATTGATATATTATAAAGTAGTAGCTATGTTGAAAGGGGGAATTAAAATCAGGTGGTTAAGATGGATAAAATTATAGGAATATCAGGAAATTTAGTAGAGTTAGAATATCCAAAGGGAAAGATACAAAAGAGAGTTATAGTTGGAGATGTATATGTAAAAGCTATATCAGATGCTGGAGGTATTCCAATTATAATACCAATCACAGAAACAAAATATATTTCAGATTTAGCAAGAAAATTAGATGGTCTAGTTTTAACTGGAGGAAGTGATATATCACCTTTTTTATATGGTGAGGAACCTTGTGGTGAAATTGATGAATTATCTCCAGAGCGAGATCAGTTTGAAATAGATTTATTAAAGGAATTTATATCATTAGAAAAACCAGTTTTAGGTATATGCAGAGGTATGCAATTAATTAATATAGCTTTTGGGGGAACTTTATATCAAGATGTGAAATATGTGCCTAATATAAATAATGAGCATTGGCAAAATACAGATCCAATACATCCAATACATTCAATAAATATTAATAATAAATCTTCTTTAAATAAAATATTTGGGGATAATATATATGTAAATTCTTTTCATCATCAGATGATAAGAGAAGTTGCAAGTGGATTTAGATCTATTGCATGGGCATCTGATGGAGTAGTAGAAGCAATTGAAAAAGAGGAAGGCTCATATGTTTTAGGAGTTCAATGGCATCCAGAAGAAATGAGAGGGGATCAATTTAATATGATTGAATTATTTAAAGATTTTATAAAAAATGCTTAGAAAAGAAGAGCGAGGTAAAATGAAAAAAATTGATTTAACTGAAGGAAAAGTAGCAAAAGTAATATTAACATTAGCAATCCCTATAATGGGAAGTTCATTGTTGCAGTTTGCATATAACTTAATAGATATGATATGGGTTGGTGGACTTGGAAGTAATGCAGTAGCAAGTATAGGATCTTCAAGTTTTTTTATAGGTTTAGGATATTCTATAAATGCATTAGTGGTAATTGGTACAGGAATAAAGGTATCTCATGCAATTGGAGAGAAAAATGATAAGGACGTAAAAAGTTATATGAATGCTAGCATTTTAATAAATTTAGCATTAGGGATAATTTATGCTTTATCTTTAATATTTTTAGGCAGACAATTTATTGGGTTTTTACAGCTAAATAATACAGATGTAGAAGTTAATGCATATATGTATTTAGCAATAAGTGCCCCTATGATGTTTTTTACTTTTTTTAATATTTTATATACTAGAATACTAAATAGTTTTGGCAATAATAAAAGTGCATTAAAAATAAGTGCTTTAGGTGTTCTTATAAATATAATACTAGATCCTATTTTTATATATGTCCTAGATACAGGAGTCATAGGTGCAGCAATAGCAACACTAATTTCTAATTTTGTTATGTTTGTAATATTTAAGGTTAAGGGTAAAGGCATATTTGAGTTTGATTTTAAAATTGGTATAGAAAAAGATAAAGTAATAGAAATAATAAAGTTGGGATTTCCAATGTCCTTTCAAAGAATATTATTTACTTTAGTAAATATAATTCTTGCAAGAATTATAGCAATATTTGGTTCTGATGCTATTGCAGCTCAGAAAATCGGTCTTCAAATAGAATCTATAACATTTATGGTTATAGGGGGATTGAATGGAGCAATAGCAAGTTTTGCAGGTCAAAATTATGGGGCTAAGAAGTTCCATAGAATTATTAAGGGATATAGGAGTTCATTAAAAATAGGCATTATATATTCTACAGTAACAGCTTTAGCATTCACATTTATACCAGGTATATTAGTAAAGATATTTATTAGAGATGAAGTTACTATTCTAATAGCTAGTTTATATTTACAAATAGTGGCGTTTTCACAGATATTTAGTACAGTTGAAATGGTATCAAATGGCTTATTTACAGGGATAGGAAAGCCTAAAATATCTGCATACATTAGTATAGTTTTTACGGTATTAAGAATTCCTATGGCATTAATTTTGATTAAATTTATTGGAGTAAATGGAATTTGGTGGAGTATAGCATTATCAAGTATTTTCAAGGGAATAGTTTCTTATATTTTATATATAATACAAGTACGAAAGGGGTATAAATATATTGGAAATTTTTAAAAAGTTATTTAAAGGTAGTAAATTGTTAAAAGGAAATGTAGGAATAGAAAGGGAAGGATTAAGAGTAGATAGATATGGAAATTTATCATTAAAAAAGCATCCAGAAATATTTGGAGATAAGATGCTTAATCCATATATAACAACTGATTTTTCAGAAAGTCAAATTGAATTAATTACACCAGTGTTTGGTACTTGTGAAGAAACATACAATTTTCTGAATAATCTTTATGATATTGTTGCACTTGAAATTAAGGATGAATACATTTGGCCACAATCTATGCCTTGCATAATACCAGATGATAAATTAATACCAATTGCAAGTTTTAATAAATCTCCTAAGGGTGAAGAAGCAAGGAAATATAGAGAGAATTTAATTGAAAAGTATGGTGGAAAAAAGCAATTAATATCTGGAGTGCATTACAATTTTTCATTTAATGAAGATATGATAAAAAAACTATATGATAATGCTAATACAGAACTAAATTATAGAAGATTTAAAGATAATATTTATTTAAAGGTAACAAGGAACTATCTTCGTTATAGATGGTTACTATTATATCTTTTGGGAGCAACTGGTATAGTTCATGAGAGTTATACTGGAGAATGTGTAAAAACTCTTCAGAAGATTTCACAAGGAGCTTTTTCTAATGATGGAGCAATGTCATATAGAAATAGTGAATGTGGATATAAAAATAATATAGAGTTATTTCCTAACTATTCTTCAGTTAATAGCTATGTTGAAAGCATTAATGGATTTATAAAAGATGGTTTAATTGAAAGTCATAAGGAACTATATAGTTCTATAAGGTTAAAGGCAAAAGATAATTATAATTTGTTTAATTCATTATTAGATGAAGGAATTAACTATTTAGAATATAGAAGTATTGATATTAATCCATTTGATAAATGCGGTATTAGTCTTGAGGACTTACATTTTCTTCAAATGTTTAATTTATTTTTACTGATAAGTGAAGAAGAATCATATGATAATTGGCAAGAAGAGGCATACGATAATCAGAAGGTAATAGCAAGATATGGTCAAAATAATGTTGAGCTAAAGAAAAATGGTGAAGTAATTTCTAAAGAAAAATGGGCATTGAATATTTTAAATCAAATTAAAGAAATAAATAAAGAATTATCTTTAGGAAAAGATAGTTTAATAGATTCAATGATTGATAAGGTTAAAGATTATAAATTAACATATACTTACAAAATTATTGATAAGGTTAAAGAAGAAGGCTATGTTAATGCACATATTAATTTAGCTAAGAAATACAAAGAAGATGCTTATAAAAACAGATTTAAATTAGTTGGATATGAAGATTTAGAATTATCTACACAAATATTAATGAAGGAATCAATAAAGAGGGGAATAAAGACAAACATTATTGATAGAAGTGAAAATTTTATAGTACTAAAAAAGGGTGATAAAGTTGAGTATGTAAAACAAGCAACTAAAACATCTAAAGATAATTACATATCTGTTTTAATGATGGAAAACAAGGTAGTTACTAAAAAAGTTCTAAGAAAAGCAGGGATTAGAGTACCAATGGGAATGGAGTTTAATTCAATTAAAGATGCTATAAGTGAATTAGAAAAATTTATTAATATTCCTGCAGTAATAAAACCTAAATCTACGAATTTTGGTATTGGTATAAGTATTTTCCCTAGTGGTGGTAAAAAAGAAGATATAATCAAAGCATTAGAAATAGCATTTAAATATGACAATACAGTTCTAATTGAAGAGTTTATACAAGGAAAAGAGTATAGATTTTTAGTAATAGGAGATAAAGTCGCAGGTATACTTCACAGGGTACCAGCTAATGTTGTTGGTGATGGAGTTAAAAATATATCTGAATTGATTAAAGATAAAAATTTAAGTCCACTTAGAGGAAAAGGTTACATAACTCCATTAGAAAAAATACAAATAGATGAAAATGTAGAGTTATTTTTAAAGCAAAGCAATATAGATATAAATTATATACCTAATAAAGATGAAATGATTTATTTAAGAGAAAATTCTAACATAAGTACAGGTGGGGACAGTATAGATTATACTGATGATATTCCAGAAAGATTCAAAAAGATAGCAGTAAATTCTTCAAAGGCAATTGGTGCTAATATATGTGGAGTTGATATGATTATTAAAGATTATAAGGATGAAACATCTGATTATGGAATAATAGAATTAAACTTTAATCCTGCAATTCATATACATTCATATCCTTATATTGGTAAAGAAAGAAAAATAGCTAATGAAATATTAAAATTATTAGAACTAATATAAAAATATGGCTCTGTTTTTAATGTGTGTTGATATATACAGTAGGTAAAGTGGCATTATTTGCTGCTTATAACATTTTTATATTGGGAATAAGCTAAAATGAGACTATAAGTTTTAACTGAAGTAATTGTTATAAATAAATTACTTCAGTTTTAATTTATTATTTATTAATTACATAATTATTTTTTTCTTGCACATTAGATTTACACACCATGTTACACTCTCTGGATTATATGAATGGTGAACTAGTCTAATACCTTAGTTGGAGTTTCTTCATTTTTAGGTTTTCTATAATAGGCTAATGTAGATTCTTTAGGAACCTTAATTAACGTGCTTTTACTTGTACCAATTTTTTGAGAAATATATATACCTGAATGACCAGAAAATAAATAACTTATAGCACATGTCATAAACATAAATTCAATTCCTTGAGCACCAAATAGCTCTAACCCTAAAATAAATGATGTTATAGGTGCGTTGGTAGCACCAGAAAATACTCCAATAAGACCTAATGCTGCTAAAAAGGATGGAGAAATATGAAGTATATTTGATAGAGCATTACCAAATGTTGAACCTATTACAAATAAAGGTGTGACTTCTCCACCTTGAAACCCAGTACCTAGGGTAAATGAAGTAAATATAAGTTTGTTAAAAAATGCAAAAGGACTAACTTGTTCAGTAAATGAATTATTTATTAAAGGTAGACTAAGTCCAAGATAATCTCTTGTTCCTATTAAATATGTTAATACAATTATTATAAATCCACCAATCATGCTTTTAATTGCAGCATTTTCAAATCTAGAAGAAAATATGTCTTTTAATTTATGTGTTAATTCGCTAAATAATTTACTAACTAATCCAAATAAAATTGCAGCAATTATAATTTTTAATACTACAACATATGTAATGGTAGGAACTTCTAATATATTATAATGTGAATGATGAACACCAAATGCTGTAGTTACAATATTTCCTATAAAAGCTGATGTAAAGCATGGGATTAACGCTTGATAGCTCATTGTTCCAAGTGCAGCTACTTCTAATCCAAATATAGTTCCAGCAAGAGGAGTACCGAAGACAGAACTAAATCCACTACTAATTCCACACATTAAAATAATTTTAGTATCTACCTTGTCTAATTTTAATAAACGTCCAACGCCTTCAGATATACTAGAACCAATTTGCACACCAGTACCTTCTCTACCAGCAGAACCACCAAAAAGATGGGTTACAAAAGTACCTAGAAAAACTAAAGATGCCATACGCATAGGAATATCTCCATTACTAGTATTAATTTTATCTATAATTAAATTATTACCTTTTGAAGAGGATTTACCATATTTAGAATATAGAAAACTAACAAAAGCACCTCCAAAGGGCAGAAGAAATAATAACCAAGAATTATTGTTTCTTAAAGTTGTACCAAGTTCTAAGCTGTTTAAAAATAAAGCACCAGCCACTCCTGTTAAACAGCCAACGATTGTACCTATAAAAATCCACTTTAAAAATGACATTCCAAGAAGTGTGCTTAAGTTTGGATTTTTAAGAAATACAATTGTATTCTTTTTTTTAGAATTATCTTTGTTCATACAATCTCTTTCTCCTTTTTATATTTTTAATAATTAATTATTAAGGGGATTGTGGAGTCGTCGATTTTTTACGCAGTTAGCCATGACTTCTTTAATAATATAATTTCTAAAGAATAAAAAGACTCCTACAAAAGACAGTATACCCGTTTTTTGTAGGAGTCATTAGCATTACGCAGTTAAAGGCGAACTCCATCACCTAAATATATAAATATAATAATATGATTAGTATGTTTTAACAATAGTTAGTGAATTCTAAGAACTTAAATTAGATATAATATGTTTATAGATTAAACGTTATCACTAGAGATTACTTCGAAATTATTATTTTTAATTTTTATTTAATATAGGATATATGTATTTGAGAAAGAAATTACATGGAGTAGAGAAAGTTTTTATATTAGATTTGTATTTTATTATTTTCTTGGGTTAAAACAAAATTTAAACGAAAAATTAAGACCTAAAAGAGTAAGTAAATTTATCTTTTAGGTCCATTTTTATATAATATAATTAGTTGATTTTAATTCAATATTATTAAAGAATTTATCTTCATTATATTTATAGCACAATAATAATTTTAGAATAAAATTATTGTTAAAATATTTTAGAAGAATAAGAATGGCAATAAGAACCATGCATTATTAAATCCAGATCTACAACGATTTCTACATCTACAGCAATTACAACAGCAGTTACAACAATTTCTCATAATCAATTACCCCTTTGTTCATAATTATCATTTGTTATACTAATAATATATGAATTTAATTAAAATATGTTACACAAAACTAATATAATTGATCTAAAATTTTTAAGAAGAAAAGAATATTAGAATTAAAGAATAAATAAATTTTAGAATTTAAGAACTTAAGAATTTGCTTATAAAATGTGCCTTTAGAGATAGTTGAGTATTATGGATAGATGTAAATTATAATTTTTATTAAATATCAAAGACAGTAAACCTAAAGAATAAAAAGGGAATATAATAACTATAAAGTAATGTAGAATAGACTACTATATTAATTTTCAAAACTTGTTTATAATATTTAGTATATATAGGAAAAAATAAGTATGAAATATTTTGATAATATGTACTTTGGGCACAGTCAAAAACTATCCATTACAATTTTGGGCATATTATTTATTTTCATGTGCCTTAGTTGAATCTTAATAAAACACAAAATGATTATATGATATTACTAAACTTTTATATCTTTGAAGTGTTGGTTTGCTAATAGATAATTTTTTAGAAACATCATCTAAAGTAAGAAAGAAATATTGTCCACAATATTTTGTAGATCACTTACTTCTATTAGGCTTGCCCTAAAAATATTAAGAGATTTTGGGATGATAGAAGTAGGTGAGGACAATCTTATTAAAATTACAAATTGGGAAAAGCATCAAAATATTGAGGGTATGAAAAAGGTAAGGATCCAAAATAAAACTAGAGCTAAAAAGTTATTTAAAGAATGATTGGAAATTATCTGGTATTAATACAGAAATGAGTACACAAACTTTTTCTAATTTTGAAGTTTGGAATAAAAGCTCAGAGTTTGCTAAAGAAGTAGCAATAGAATTTTATAATGACTTTAAAAATATAAGAAATCATAGACAAAATAGTATTTTATTTTGTGGCCAAGTAGGTAGTGGCAAAACACATCTTTCAGTAGCTCTTGGAATTAATCTTCTTGATAAAAAAATTAAAGTGGTATATGTGTCATATAGAGATGTTTTAACAAAGATAAAAAAATATGCTTGATGATGAATACTATACCAAAATGCTTTCAAAATATCAAACATGTGATGTTTTACTTATTGATGAGGGAATAGAATCTAGACTTTATGAAATGTGTAAAGATTATGTTGTGGAAATAGAGAAGAGGCAAGAGAACAATTATAGATTAAGGTAAGGATTAGTTAGTGTTTGGAAGAGAATGTTTAATAGAATAGTGATGTATTTAGGATCTGCTATATATGACTTTTTGAAGTTGTATGTGGTGGGTTTTATTTTTTTTGTAGGAAGTTGATATGATAATTATGGGAAAGTATTTGGAATTTAGTAGTAAAATATTGGATTAATATAGTATAATAAGGATGAAAATGTAAGATTATATAGAGATAATGTCTATAACTAGAAGTTCGGAAATTTAAGAAAAGTATGTTTTAGAATTTGTGTAAAGCAATATTTATAGACATCAAGGTCGGCTATAACTATATATTAGAATAGAAACATGATGTTGATATTAATATTTTATTGTTATATGAAATGCCCATATAAATACATTTAAGATAAGGAGAGAAAAATATGCAATTTGATAAAGATTTCTTAGACAATTTAAATAAATTAATAGTATCATTAAAACTTGCTCAGCGAGCTGAATTAATTAATGAAGATAATAATAAAAGTATTATTGATAAACTATATGTTGATCCTTTACCAAATGAGGCAATATTTAAACAAGTGATTGAAGATTCTACTGTTTTTTTAATTGGGAGAAAAGGAACTGGAAAATCAACAATATTTGCAAGAGCTCAAGAATATTTTAGACATAAGAATAAAGAAATATCAGCTTATATTGATGTTAAAACACTATATGGTAAATCTATATCTCAAGATATTAAAGTAGAATTTAATAATGAACATGTACAGAAATTATTGTTATTACAAAATTTTATTTTACAAGTGTTAAATGGACTAATTGATGAACTTGAAAAAAGCTTAGAAAATAAAAATCTTCTGAGAAAGATATTTAAGAAGAGTAAGTATAAAGAAACAAAAGTACGATTAACAACACTTAAGAAAGAAATAAAAAGTCCTAACTTTGTAGATGTTAGTCTCATTGTTCAAAGTACAAATCAATCCAAAGGAACAAGTAATAATGAAAATACAAATAATATTACTTCACGAGCAAAAGGTAATATATCCTCAAAAGATGTATCACTTGAAGTTGCTTATGAAGAAGTAGTCGGTGCGAAAAATAGTACATCTGAAGAAGAAATGAAACAATTTTCAGCTCTTTTATTAAGGCATTTTAGTATTAAAGAATACATGGAAAAGATATCTTCAGAATTGAAATCACTAGATATAATGAAAGTGCATATATTTTTAGATGATTTCTCTGAAATAGATTTTGAAGCACAACAAGTCTTTGTTAATACTATATTAGCGCCATTAAATAATTGGTCTGAAAAATTTTTCAGATTTAAGATAGGCTCATATCCAAAAAGAATTTTTTATGGTGACATAGAAAAAGGAAAAATAAATGAAATAAGTTTAGACTATTATAGTATTTATAAAGTCAAAGATTTACCAGAACTTGAAGAAAAAGCTATTGATTTTCTAGACAGACTTCTGATAAAAAGATTTAAGTTTTATCTTAATGAACACCCTTCAATAATATTTCAAATAGATAATAAGGATAATACATGGGAAAGTTACAAAGAACTATTATTTCAAGTATCTATGAATATACCTAGGGTTCTTGGCTACATACTTAATTATTGTTATCAAAGTGCACTAATTTATAATAAAAAGATAACCAAAGCATTACTTGAAGAAGCTACTCAAAAATACTATGAAAATCAGATAGTTTATTATTTTGAAAAAACAAATTATTTAGCAGAAGCATTTAATGAAAATCTTGATAGACATGCACAGCAAATTCTTATTAATAAAATTGTTGATAAATCAAAAGATTTAAAATCAAAACTTGCAAATGAAGATACAGAACTATTTAAAGATATTCCTAAGAGCAAAGTTCCAACAAGTCATTTCTATATAAAAAAGGGATATGAAAAGTTTTTTTATTCATTGGAATTAAACTATTTTGTAACAAAATATTATGAACAGTCAGATAGAGACGGAGTACCTATAAGTATTTATTCTATAAACTATGGATTATGCAAGGCAAATAATATACTATTTGGAAGACCAAAAGGTAATACGAAATATAGAAAATATTATATTTCGAGATATTTCGATAATAATGATTTATTAGAAAAATATTTATTAGGACAAACTAAATTTATTTGTAGTAAATGTGGAACAGTTTATGATTTTAGCGAATATGACGTATTAAATAAAATAGGAATGTTATGTTATAAAGGCTGCCGTGAAGTAGGCTTTATAGAAGAAAAGTACTATTTTGATGATAAAGATCTATTTAAAAGTGTAAATAAAGAAGATTTATTATCAGAAATTGAATTGGATATTTTGCATGTATTAAGTCAAAATGAAGATTTAAATTTATATGCAACAGTAATAGCAAAGGAGTTAGATTGTTCTTACCAATTAATATCCAAACGTTCTAGTATATTGGAAGATAAAGGGCTATTAATAAAAAATCAGGTATATATTGATGGTGATTATAGAAATGTATATAAAATTACAGATAAAGCAAAAAAAATATATTTTGGATTAAAAAATTAAGAATTTAAGTAATATCAATATAGTTTTTATATAGATTGGTAAGGTGGCACTTCGGCAATCCAGACGTTATAATTTTAAGATTAAATATTATAAATTGTAATTTTGACTTAGGAATTGCATTAACTAAAGAAAAAGTGATTATAATGTATGGCAGTATATAATAGTAAAATTTTAGAAAATGACAAAAGAATTATTTACATATCTTGAAAGGAATGAGATATTTAATGGAAGTTTCAATAGTTATAAGTAAAGATACAAGAATCTTTGAAATAGGAAAGTTAACTTTTGAGATAGGGAGAGATGGTGTTATAGAAAAGTTAACTAAAGAAATTATAGATGATAATTTTAAGGATAACTTTGATTTTATTAAGGATATTGAAAAATGGATTTGTAACGATGTAGATAAACAGAGAAATAATATTGTAGGGATGACTAAAGGCTTGTTATTTATTTACTGTGAACGGGGAAGTGAGCTACTAAGAGATTTTCTTATTTGTTATAATAATGATACTGTTATTAATTTGATTGCTTCACGAGCAATATACCAGCTAGAAGATTTTCAAAATAATTTTAATAATAAAGATGATTTAGATTTATATATATTAAGACTGGATGAAATAATATATATTTTTGAAAATGAAATTCTTTTAATCGAAGATATTACATTAAAAAAAGTAAAAGAAAAAATGTCTAAAATATATGAGCGAAAAGATAATGTATTAACAATTAGAATGAGAAGGGGATATATTAGTGATATTCTATTGTATAACTGTGAACGTTGGAAAGAAGAAATAATGAAAGAGGATGAAAAAATTACTTCTGAATTAGATGAATTTGTGGCTAGACGTACTTATGAACAAAATAGCTTTAAAGAACTAGGTTTTTATAAAAATATTATTAAACCTGATAAATGGACTGAATTTGAAGAAATGACTGATTTGATTAGAAATGAGTTAGTTAGATTTGATGTTAACATAAACTATTGTGATAAGATAGAGAAATTTATAAATAATGAATTTTCTAAAGATGGTGTATTCCCAAGTGATATAATGTTTATTAGCAATTTTTGGAATAATGCCATATCGGAAATGACATTAGTAGCAACAAAAATATATTCTCAGGCAAGACCGAATAGTAGTAATCCTAATTTTGGATTTGATTATTTGAAATACTTCATATGTACAAATTCTGAAAATAAAGAAACAGCCGTAAAGATTATGGGAAAGCAGCTTAAAGAACTAATTAAAGAAGCAAAAGAGTTAGTAAATAGAATAGAAATTTTAAGGAATGCTTATATAGCGCATTATGACTTAACTAAACTAAAAGAAGCTAGAAGAATTCAATTAGATTTAGAAGAATTCAAAAGAATACATAGTATCTCTAGCAGAGTATTTGAGATTTTATCATTGTATCGCTTTCATTATTATGATAGCGCTTATATGAACCTAATAAAATATAACGGATTTGAAAGTATAGTTTGTAAAAATTATTTTATGAATAAAGCTCAAAAGACAGATTTAGATAGGTATCTTGATGTTTTGAGATTAAATTTGAAGCCTAAATTTATTGAAAGAATAGAAAAAATAAATAATATGAGGAATCAAGTGAAGGAAAATTATGATGGTAAATAAAAGGATTTAATGGATTAATTATTAAAGTACAAATTCCAATTTGTTTGATTGAACAAAACTTGCATAATGTGTGGTTTGGTTAATGCATGTTTTTATAACTTTGTGACATTATCTGTATTGAGGATATAGGTAATATCTATAGTTATTAACTTCCCATCATTCATATAATTGGACAAGCTGTGTTTACAGCCATTAGGCTAATAATACGAAACTATTGCAGGCTATAATTTTCTATAATGAGGGGTTAATTTACATATTACTTGAAAATAAAGGAGAAGATACAGATGGATATAGCTACCTTTTTTTACGAAGATAACAGAGAAATGTCTCATCAGCAATTGGCAGTTTTTTTATCTACCTTACTAAAACATTTTAGTAATAATTGCTCAATGAGAATATTTCATGGACTTGTTCTTTTTGAATGTTTAGGAGAAAAAATTTCTAGTGTAAAGCTAAATGATGAAAAAGAAATATCTTTTAATATGTCAAAAGATACTAAAATGCATATTAAGGCATACAAACACTTTTGTAATGAAATACAAGTTTCACAAAATTCTATAAAGCAGTTATTTAGTTTAGATGACTTTGAAAAAGGAATATATTCTATAACTGTGGTGGGGGAATTTAAAGAAGCTTTAATTGACATAGATAAACTTTTAAATATGATGGATTTAACATACAAGGGTTATGCAATACTTGATTATAGTTTGTTACTAAACTATTTATTGTTTGTTGACTATATGGAAGATAATTGCATGATATTAGACGGCAAAGCAATAATAAGTGATAATATATTTAAATGTGATATTTTAGAATATTTATTTGATGAACAGTGTACATTCGTGGATATAGATACTTATAAAACTATAATTGAAGATAATGCTATGTTTAATAAAAATAATAGGTTTGTTGATGAAGAGAATAAGAACTACTTATTTGAATCAAAGCAAGTAAATGAGTCAACATTTTGGCAACTATTAACGGAACAAGCATTTTATTCATTAATTAATAATAGTGATGCTATTAGCAATTTTGAAATAAACGTAAAGCGACGCTTATCAAATAAAGATATTGATGATATGTCAAAGAAATTATTAGGTTATTGTTTAAATAAGCAAAATACTAAAGGTAAGGATAAAGCCATAGTCTTTGAAAAAACTTTAGGATTCAACAAAGACAACTATTATTTACTTGAAGCTCAGCTTAAAGAAGGTTTAAAAAATAGCATATTAAAATTTAAGGATATAAATAAATATGGATTTCCTTTTTCAGCCTTTATTGAAGTTCAAGGCATTGATGGTAACAGAAAAACAATAGAAACTGGATGGATTTTTGAGCCACATAATGCTGAAAAAATTAGGCTCGTAACAGCTTACGTAGCTAATCAAAAGAAACAAATAAAAGGGAAAGTTTCAAATTTGTTCATAGAAAAAACTATAATAGATTACTACAAAAAACTTTTACAAAAAGCAAAGGAATACGCAGTTGAATCAAATAAAGAATATGAAATTACTCCAATGGTAATATCCTCACATCTGGGAAAAAAAGATATTGTTCCTCAAGGAGAGTATGGATATTCATTTTTAGAAATTAAAGATAAAGAGTTTGCTTTATGGTTAATTAATAATGAAGAGGCTAGATTGTATGAAGGAGTATGTAAAATAAATATTGATATATGCTTTAGTTATCAGCTATCTAAAAATTATGCTAAACATATGGCAGAAGTTTTTGAAATTAATGGTATTTCAACAGATGTTGTTTCTATATATGATTGACGCAAATTTTGTATACTTCCCATTATTCATATACTTAGAACAATTAGGAGAAATTATTTATAATAAGTAATTGAAAATAAATACTTAGTTCATAATTGTTACTTATAAAGTTCTATAAAATAATTTTATAGAAAGGTAGATTAAATATGAAAAAGAATATTATACTTTGTTTTATAATGTTTATTACATTAGGATTGTTAACGAGTTGTAATAAAGCGGAAAGAAGTTCTACAGGCATCCATTATACGGTGGAAGATAATGTACACATATATTCAGAAAACTATATTGAATTGTACCAGAAAGCTCTGGCTGCGATGTTTGGAAGTGATTATGAAGTTGTCGAAGAAACTGAAATATATCACCAAGCCGGTGATATTAATGAAGATATTGATAAGCACGATATCAAATATATTCAGTGGACTATAAAATATACAGATGTTAACGGGAGTGAACAAGAGTTTCTGCTGAACAATAGCTCTACTTTGAAACATCAGATAGAGAGTTACCTGAAAGAATATATTGGTAAATATTATCAAGAACGGTTTATGAACAAGTATTTTATAGATATACCAATAGTAAATTCAAGTAGCTATACTTATTGCAATTTGTCAGACAGTACAGGTTATACGGATAATGATAAATATGAAGCTATGGAAAAACAGGTAAATGCATATAGGGAAAAACTGGAGACATCGGAGGGGTGCATTAATTTCACTGATTTTACTATGGAGAAAGCTTTTGACATATGTCCAGTTTATTTATCTATACATATTTCACTTGATGACCGTTTATATGATGCTGAAAAAAAGGTTGAAGTGGAAAAAGAAGCATTGCAGAAGGTAGAAGAAATGCGTAAAGCGCTTATAAATTTTACAGATGGAACGGTAAATGTTGATATAATAGTAGGTAACCTTAAAGGTAATGATTTATATGATGGTAAAGGTGATTGGCGATGGCATATTCTTAATGGAGAACCGATAACGTGTGAGTCAATTTTATTTGGCGAAAATGTATATGAAAGCTATAAGGGTTTTTTTTGGTAAAGTGCTTTGAGATGGAAGGCAATGTGATGAAGAATTATATTATAGCTAAATATATAATGTAAAGCTATCCATTATTCATAAAATATGAAGTTTAACTTTAAATGATAGTATAGTAAATATAAGTTTTAGATACTAGGAGTAAACAGAGTTAACTAACAAAACACCCATGTATAAATAATTATGCATGGGTGTTTATCTTATAAAAGAAAGAGTTTTTTATTATGAGAGAAAGATTATTTTAAATCAAATTTTGTGATTGCTCTGTGTGTTATTTGAGCAGAATCAATTGCTTTTAATAATCCACCATTAATGAAAAAGACTTCTTTTTAGATTATAAGGTTCATTAATGTTTTAACTTGATCTGCATTAACATCTTCTTTTACACTAGAAAAGTTCTTTTTGTAAATACTGGATCACCATTCTTATCAACACCTTTTTGAATTTCAATGCTCATGATAGTGTCCTTTACAAGTTTGTTTATAGCCATTAGTTTAACCCCTTTAATTTGATTTCACATAGGATATATGTTTTAGAATTAAAAAATACAAGGTTAGAAGAAAAAAATTATATATTTTTTTATAATATGTAAAGTTGTAGTCATTACTAAAATTCTCTTAAAAAATTATAAGGGTGTATTTACAAAATATGATATAATTAACCAACAGAAAAATAGTAATTTGTGGAGGAAAAATATGTTTAAGTTGGGAAAATTAAAGTTTGATGTGGAGAATGCGACATTTGGTGGGAGTTTTATGGATTCTGCCATGAGTAAAAGAATGCAGAGTACTGGACTGGCAGAATTCTACTGGTCTATAGAAATAGATATGAATGCAGGAGATTTTGTAACAGAATTAGATAATGAAGAATTGGAAGACTTAGAAGATGATGAAGAAATTTATTATGAATCGGTTTCGCCTCGTTTGTATCATAACAATGGTTTTAGGCTTGATATAAAATCATGGAAAGATATAGAAGGACTTTCTTTAAAATGGGATTCTCAATATAATGCAAACGGTGAAGAAGCAGGAACATTGTATGTTTTTGAACATGAAGATGTAACTAGTGGAACAATTAAATTCTTAAAAAGAAATGGAAATAGGTTTCTAGTTCGATGGACAGGAACTGCAAATGTGTATTGGGATGATGAATATGGTGAAGATGTTCCATTTTCTTTTGAAGGAGAAGTGGAGTTTAGTGGAGTTAGTGCTTATTGTGATGATATATCAACTTTAGATGAATTAAAAATAGTCATGACAGATTTTATTAATTTAGATGAATATAAATGCATATTCAATGATACACATAAGATTAAAACAGGGATTTCTAATGTGTGGAAATTATTCCCTGAAAATATAGATAAATGATAAATAGATGATAATATTATATTGCGTGAATATGGATTTGAAATAGAAGTATTAAGGTAACACAAATTCCAAATTTGTAAAGGAGACTAACAAATGAAATTATTTAATTTGTTAAAAAAAGATACAAATAAACTCGATTTTTCGGAAATTGATTCTAATAAAAAAGCTCAAGAATTATATGAAAAAAAGATTCTTGTACCTCTTTATTTGATGCCATTACGTTTTAATGGTGAGCCAGTTTTTGAAAATACATATATGTACCACCAGTAGTAGTTACATTAAAGGACAGATATGATGATATGATTGAAGATTTGCTAGAACAGGAAAAGGTTAATGGTTATGAGTGCAAACCAAAGTATAGAGGGAATAGTTTTATTCCTTGTTCGTTAACTATCATAGCAAAGAAAAATGAACAAGAAGTCTTTACCGAAACCATAAAGATATGGTAAGTAAATTTCAATTTCATGATGAGGTATTTATTTTGTTCTAAATGTTAACATAGGTTGATTAAAGGAAGATTTTTTTCAATATCATTTTCAAATAAAAATTATCTTATATAAAGGCAAGTCTAATTCCGGCAAACAAGACGTTATCCCGTAAATGATACAAGCCTAAACAGGCTAGTACACTTCGGGAAACTTTGTTTACCTAAATAGACATGCCTATATTCTTGAATACAATAGATTTTCTTTAAGATAAAAAAATCTAATTTTTAAACTTAATTGATTTATAGATAATATTCTGGAAGAGGAATAAAACAACCAGGAGATAGAACATCCAAGCCACTCATACTTCATTTATAGATATTCTATCTCCCAATTGTTATATTCCTATGTAGCTAATTTATAGATGTTAGGTATAAGAGCTGCAACTAAAGCAGTAGGAATTTTAAGAACAGCTCCTATACTATCTAAGCCCTCCTCTGGGGTCAAGGTAGGGTATGGACTAACTTAATCAAAAGTATCAATTATATTTATATTTTTAAAGTTTATATCACCTTTTCATTAATCTAGTCCAACCCGTGAGTATAATGAGGCAGATGCCTAAAATTCTCTTTGTAGGGCATAAGTTAAAGCTAATGGACAGGCAAAATGCTAGTCCATTAGGTTTAACCTATGCCTATTATATTTTTAGATGTTCTCTTATTTTATAGATGAATTAGTAGATAAGATAGTATTTTTATTAAATACTATTTTATATTTTATTTAGCAATATTCTTTATAATTTTAAATAAATTGATTTTATACTTTTATTACTAAATTTAACGAATTTTCAGGGTGTTTATATCTTCTAAATATGCCATCGGCTAATATATTGTTTTCTATATATCTGTAGTTTGAAAAGTAAAATTATATCATAAAAAAAGTTAATAATGTCAAGGGCTAGGACTAAGGAGCAGATTGACATTATTAATTTTTTATAAACTTTTGTAGCTAGATCAAACATACCCAAGGCTTGTCATTAGAATTATGTAATTAATTTTTTATATTAGGATTTTCTTTTAGTTTTATATGACTTTATTAATCCAACTATTCCAGATATCATACATATAATTCCACAGATTATCTCTAATTTATGTCCTAAAGTATTTTTCCCAATTGAAGAAATAGATATAAGAAATCCAAATAATATATATAGAAAAAATATACTATAGAATTTATCGAAAGTAGCTACAAGTTTAATATGTAATTTTTTTAACAATATCTTACCCTCTTTTCATAGTAGTGTCTTTATTTAACATAAATATACTGTATTTAAATATATTTACTTATAAATTATAGTATTTATTTTGTGATATGTATAGTAACTGCCATAAAGGGGAATAATTTTAATAGGAGAAAATATTAAAAGGGGATAAATTTTATTTATAGTAGAAAGGGTGTATCAAAAAATGAGATTTAATTTAGAAACATCAAAATTATTATATGAAGTGAGGTATAGAGATTTAACCTCAAAAGAATCTTATATATATTAGCAGCTATATAAAGATATAGATGGAAAATATTTCATACATTTAATTTAGAGTTAAAGAGGTGAAGTTATGGTTAATATAGATCATAAAATAAATGATTTAAAGAATTATTTTAAATCTAATGATAATATAGTGGCAGCATGGTTTATAGGCTCATATGGAACAGAATATCAAACAGAAGATAGTGATATTGATATTGCATTATTATTAGACAAAAAAATTGGTATCATGGATGAGATGGATATATCATGTAGAATTAGTGAAGTCCTTGGTTTTGATAATATTGATACTATTAACCTTTTATCTGCACCTATAACATTACAATTTAAGGTCATAGATGAGGGTAGAAGTATTATTATTTAATAAAATTATTGTTTATTTTCTATTTAACAATTGAAAATAAAATTGTTAAATAAATAGGTTATATAATTAGTAATTTAAAGTAAAAATCATTAAAGGTAGGATGTCAATCTTAGAGGTTTATTTACATGCATATTATTAAATCAAAGTATAATTACAGTTCTTAAAAGATATGATAAAATAAATAATAGAATAGAGAATTTCATGCATTTAAGATATTAAAAGCTCTTGATTGCCTTAAGTTTGAAAGAGGTGAAATTATTAATGAATGATACTCAAAAAAATGATTTGTTTTATGTATGCTGTCTTATAGAATTTATAAGTAGAAAAAGCAAAAATAGAAGATCAACAATTGTTGAAATATTAGGTAGGAAAGAATTAGCTAGGCAATTAGATATTGCTCAGGTTAATCATTGTCTATCATTTGAGCAAGTTTCAGATGAAATAATAGAGTATTTTAATATACAAGAAGGTAACTTTGATACAGTTGGATTATGTAAATACAATGTTCCAAGTGTTCAATCTATAGGAAAAGTATATCAAAGATTAATATTAAGCATAATTTCAGAAAAAGCTAATTTAGCAGATGTTTTATTTGAAGTATTTAATTCATTTATAAGTGATGAAATTTCAGACTTTAATTCATCAGTTTATTATAGTAATCCAGATTATTTAAAATGGTCATATTTAGAAGGAAGATTATTAGAGTAAAAAAACAAAACCCTAAAGGTAAAAAATACCTTTAGGGTTAATTTACATACTCATACTAATATATATATAAATTTTTCTTAAAGCACTAGTCTTTCTATTAAAAGAAGTAGAGTAGCACACATCTTTTAATAGAAAAAATAAATTGATAATATATAATGAAAAACTATGGTGTAAAAATGGTGTAAAATATAAAAAACTAGGTCGGGAAAAGTGTGGGAAAATAAGAAAAACACCAGTGATTTAATTACCTTAAACACTGATGTTTACTACAATGGTGACCCATACGGGAATCGAACCCATGATTCCACCGTGAGAGGGTGGCGTCTTAACCGCTTGACCAATGGGCCTCACAACAAGTTTGATTATACGCCTTTATTTTTTTTATGTCAATATTTCCTGTAAATAAATTTATTTTACAAAAATTATAAAATTAAAATCTAAAATTAACCTAAATAGGAACTAGTATCTTAAATTGTAAAAGTAATTAATTAACATACTTATAATAAATAAAATTATGTTGGACATACTAAATTTAGACTAATTATAAATTGAATGTTAGGAGGGATTTTAATGCCTAAAGATAGTCAACCAGATAATAAAACAGCAAGAATGGAAAAATGTAATTATCAAACTCCAATAACAGAAGAAGGTCATAATCATAATCCTAATGCAAAACATAAATCTGTAAAAAGAGAAGGTTTTTCAAGTCAGCATTATAACAGAGCTGGAAATTAATTTTATTAAATTATAGAAGAAAATGGTGTTAATATTAATAAATAAAAATTAATATTAACACTTTTTTTTTACTTTTACGCATAAATTAGTCGAATACTGTTTTAAAAATAATTACTTTAAATATGATAAAGTGTTAAAATATTTAACTGTATAATGAAAAAAAATAAAAAAATCACATATTTTGTTTACATAATAATATTTTTTCCATATAATAGTTAATGTATGTTAATTTAAATGTTGAAATTTAACAAGTTGAGGAGGAATATAGTGAGTAAAAGAGAGGGCTTTTCAAGTAGATTAGGATTTATACTATCTTGTATTGGAGCAGCAATAGGTTTAGGAAATGTATGGATGTTTCCTTATAAGCTGGGTGAAAATGGTGGGGCAGCATTTTTAATCCCATATTTTCTTTTTGTTATTATTTTAGGAGTAGTTGGATTAATGGGAGAGTTTGCATTTGGAAGAATGTACAAACAAGGATCATTAGGAGGAATAAGACAAGCTTTTAAAGATAAGAATATAAAAGGTGGAAAGATAATATCTATAATTCCTACTATTGGATTAACAGGAATATTCATGTTCTACACTGTGGTAATTGGATGGGTTTTAAAGTACTTTTTTATAAGTTTAACTGGAGAAATATCATCAATAAATACTGAAACATATTTTGCAAACTTTACTAATGGGCCTAGTGTAATAGTATGGCATGCATTGGCTGTTTTAATAACACTTATAATAGTAAGTTTTGGTGTTACAAAGGGGATTGAAAAGATTAATAAAATAATTATTCCGTTATTATTTATTATTTTTATAGTTTTAATAATCAAGTCTTTAAGTTTACCTAATTCAGTTGAAGGAGTTCAGTATCTATTAAAACCTGATTGGGCATATTTATTAAAACCAAGTACATGGGTTATGGCTATGGGACAAGCGTTTTTCACAGTATCTATAACTGGATGTTGTATGGTAGCATGCGGAAGTTACGCTGATGATAAATTTGATATACCGAACTGTGCTATAAATACAGCAGCATTTGATACTTTATCGGCATTATTAGCAGCATTTATGATTATGCCAGCAGTTTTTGCATTAGGACTAAACCCTACAGCAGGGCCTGCATTAATGTTTGTTACAGTACCAAGTATATTTCAAACAATGCCGTTAGGCAGTTTATTAAGTGCATTATTCTTTTTAAGTATAATATTTGCGTCAATTTCTTCATCAATAGCAATGCTTGAAGGACCAGTAGAGGCTGCTTTAAGTGTAACTAAGTGGAGTAGAAAAAAAGCAACAATAATTATAGCTAGTGTAGCATTTATTTTTGCAATTCCACTAGGCCTTAATGGAGAATTATTTAATAATTTTACAAACTTTATAACAATAATATTATCACCAATAGGAGCAGTAATAACGGCATTTATTTTCTATTATATAGTTGATAATAAAAAAGCATTAGATGAAGTAAATAAAGGTGCAAAATACAAATTGGGAATTGGATTTATTAAATTTGGTAAATACATATTTGTTCCAGCAACAATAATTATAATAATTCTTGGTGTTATATATGGTGGAATTGGTTAAATAACATTTTATCTATATAATCTTAAAAAATATAAAATAAAAAAAGTTACCTTGATAATATATATGTTATTTAAAGGTGACTTTTTTTATTCATTATTTTTTAATGCAGCTATTTCTTTTCTTAACTCTTCAATGCTATTTTTTAGATTCTTAATTTCAGATTCGTATTTATTTGATGATTTATTACTCTGATTATTAGAGGTATTAGTTGAAGAAGATTCATAGGAATCACCAGTTTGATTAGTATCAGTATGAGTAGGTGGATTTGGACAGAAAGGATTGGCTACATTTTTATATTTTATATTATAGTACCTACCAGGTCCTCCTTGGAAATATTGTTGTTGAGAATTAAAAGTTAGTATAACCTGTCCTAATAATTCAAACCAATTTCCAATTGCATTTTGTAAGTTAAAGGGCAAGTTGCCAGCCATAACCAAACCTAGTATTTGAGCTATCAATGTAAAAAGTTGTGGAGCTAAATCTTGAAATCCACCAGGAATATCATTACAATTTGTGCTTGTACTATTGGATTCTGTATTTGAATTACATTGTTCATTCTTACAATTCCAATCACAATTTGAGGTGTTTCCACTATTTTGAATATAGTTAATAAAATCATTAAAGCTAAAATTGTTAAAATCAAAATTATTAAAATCCATTTTACCTCTCCTATGTAATTATACCTATAATATAGTATTCAATTAATACATTTAGTGAACATTAAAAGTTTTGGATATAATTTTTAGTTGAATAAAAGTAAGTAGTACCTTATAATTTATCCATAATAAAATATTTGTTTTTTAGGTTCTATAGGCATTTAAATTGCTTAAGATTAATAGGGAAAGTGGTTAAAATCCACTACAGCCCCCGCTACTGTAAAGGGTGACTAATTCTTTAAGGAATATGAAAATAAATAACAAGTCAAAGATGCGACGGATATTTTGTGAAATACAATGACTTAGTTCTGCTAATAGTTGTGCTATTAGCAGAATCCAAGGAAGAAGTAGTTTACAAAATAAACTATCATACTGACTAGTTATTTATTTGAATGTGACTAATATCCACTGAAATTTTTACTTGGGAAGGAAAAGAATTTTTAGGATGACCCCTGAGTCAGGAGACCTGCCTAAAATTCATGCTATCTTTCGGAGGGAGGGACAATAGCAAGTTAAAAGAAAATAAGAAATTATTTTTTTAGTTTGTTATGTGTTTAAGTAAGTCCTTACTAATGTATATTATTTTAGTAGGGATATTTTTTATTTTGAGAAAATAATTGTGTTTTATTATAAGAAAAAATAAATTAGTAGAGTGGAGAAAGAAATATGAAAAAAGCAATTTTAGTAGTTAGTTTTGGGACGAGTCATTTAGATGCATTAGAAAATTCTATTGAAAGAATAGAAAATAAAATAAAATATGAATTTAAAGATTATGAAATATTTAGAGCTTTTACAGCACATAAAATAATAAAAAAATTAAAAAATGTTAATAACATAGATATAGCTACACCTGAAGAGGCATTAGAAGATTTATATAAAAAAGGATTTAAAGAAGTAATAATTCAACCATTACATATAATTCCCGGTGAGGAATTTGATTATATAAAAGGTGTTGCTAAGATGTATAAAGATAAATTTTCTTCTCTTAAACTTGGTAGACCAATATTTTATTATCAAGGCATAGAGGATGCACCACAGGATTATACATTGTTTATAAATAGCATAGAAACTTTGTTAAAGAAAAATGAATGTACTATATTATTTGGTCACGGAACTCCACATTGCTGTAATTCTGTATATGGTTGTCTTCAAAGTGTTTTAGTTGACGAAGGATATGATAATGTTTTTGTTGGAACTGTAGAGGGGTATCCTACTTTTGAAACAGTATTAAAGAGAGTAAAAAGAAAAAATATTAATAATGTTACTTTAGTTCCATTAATGGTGGTTGCAGGGGATCATGTTAAAAATGATATGGCATCAGAAGAAGAAGATTCTTGGAAAAGTATGTTCTTAAATGAACGTATAAATGCTGAAGCATATATTCATGGATTAGGTGAAATAGATGAATTTACAAATCTTTATATTTCAAGAATTTATGATCTTATAGAAGACAGATATTTAAATGTAGGAAGTACGAAAAAATTACACTGCGCTTTAGTGTAGTGTGGATATATACATTTTATTTATCATAATTAAATCAAGAAAGGAGTGAATAATATGAAATCTATAATTATTTCGTCTAATTGTAGTGGTGGAGGAAAAACAACATTTACTTTAGGTCTTATGAAAGCATTTAAAGATAGAAGTTTAAGTGTACAAGGTTATAAGGTAGGCCCTGATTACATAGATACAGCTTTTCATAAAGAAGCTACAGGAGTAGAATCTAGAAATCTTGATACATTTTTAATGGGGAAAGATGGAGTTAGAAGAAGTTACTTTAAAGGAAATGGTGACATCGGAATAATTGAAGGTGTAATGGGATTATACGATGGTGTAGGAGTAACAACAAAATTTTCAACTTATGATATCTCTAATACATTAGGAAATATGCCTATAATTTTAGTACTTTCACCTAAAGGACAGAGTTCAACACTATGTGCAGAAATAAACGGTCTTAAGAACTATAGAAATGCTAATATTATTGGTGTTGTATTAAATTGTGTAAGTGAAAAATATTATAAACTTTTAAAATATGCTATAGAAGAAAATTGCAGTACAAAAGTATTTGGATATATTCCTAAAAATGAAGAATTAAAAATTTCTAGCAGGCATTTAGGTCTAGTGCAAAGCATGGAAATAGATGATTTACAAGATAAGTTATCATTATGTAGTAAACTAATAAATGAACATGTTGATTTAGATGGGATTTTAGAGAGTATGTTAGAAATTAATTGTGATAGCAATAATAAAATAGAGATTAGTATAGAGAATAAGAATCTAAATATTGGAGTGGCTTTAGATAAGGCATTTAGTTTTTATTATAAGGATAATATAGAACTTTTAAAATCTATAGGAAATGTTATTTATTTTAGTCCTATGAATGATGAGAAATTACCAGATAACTTAGATTTTTTATACATCGGAGGAGGATATCCAGAAGTTTTTAAAGAAGAATTAGAAAGTAATATATCTATGAGAAAAAGCATAAAAAATGCATTAGATTCTGGACTAAAATGTTATGCAGAATGTGGTGGTCTTATGTATTTAACAAAAGAAATTGATGGATATAATATGGTTGGATTCTTTAATGGAAAAAGTGAAATGACTAAGGGTCTTAAAAGATTTGGATATTGTACAGTAAATATAGATGAAAAATATTTTGGGCAAAAAGTTAAAATAAATGCTCATGAATTTCATAAGTCAGATGTTAATTTAAATGAAAATAAAATATATAATGTTGAAAAAACACAATATGATGGAGAAAAGATAACTTGGCAGTGTGGATATTTAAAAAATAATACATTAGCAGGATATGCACACATTAATTTCTTGGGAAATATTAAATTAATAGAAAGTTTAATAAATAGATAAATAAATTTAATGAAGTGTTAATATATACATAAGTAAAGTGGACTGAGTAATTGAACTTAGGAATACTAAAATAACTATAGTCCCATTTTAGCTTGTTCTCAATATAAAATTGAGACAAGCAGTAAATGTGACAATACTCATTAAGTATTCTCAAAGTCCAATTACAATGCCACTTTACCTAGTGTATATATTAACTTAAATTTAAATAAACTATAAATTAAATCAATTTTATAAGAAGAGAAGGAGAGCGTATGGATTATTTGAAGAATCCTATGGGGATTGAAGAAAAGAGTTTTGAGATAATAGGTGAGGAGTTAGGTAAGCATTCTTTTACAGATGAAGAACTTTTAATAGTTAAAAGAGTTATACATACAACTGCTGATTTTGAATATAAAGATTTAGTTGAAATAAGTGATGATGCTATAAGTGTAGGAAAAGAGGTGTTATCTAAAGGGGCTACGATATATACAGATACTAATATGGCTTTAAATGGAATAAACAAGATGGCGTTAGCTAAAACAAATAGTAAGGTAATTTGTTATGTAAATGAACTAGATGTTCATAAGGAAGCAAAGGAAAAAGGAATTACTAGAAGTATGGCTGCTGTTGAAAAAGCTTGCAGTGATAATGTAGATATATTTGTATTTGGAAATGCACCTACTGCATTATTTAAACTAAAAGAACTTATAAAAGAAAAGAAAGCAAATCCAAAGCTTGTAATAGCAGTTCCAGTAGGCTTTGTTGGAGCAGCTGAAAGTAAGGAAAATTTAGATGAACTAGGAATTCCTTATATAAGAGTAAAGGGAAGAAAAGGTGGAAGTACAGTTGGAGCTGCAATTGTAAATGCACTTTTGTATATGATTGTTAAAAGATAGGGTCGGTCATATTTATACTCCATTAGCATTGGCTTTTGGAATTAGCTTTTTTGACTTGTTATGGGAAAATATAAATTAGTAAGTGCATTTCATGTACCGAAATTAGGAGGTAAGTTTCTATGTTTGAAATGTATATTGAAAGTGGAATGAATAAGTTGAGATGTGGGTACACAACAGGATCATGTGCTACAGGAGCTTCTAAAGCAGCAACAATGTTACTTTTTAACATATTAGACGATGAAGAAGAGTTAAATGAAATAGAAATAGACACTCCCAAGGGTATAAAAGTTGAAATGCCTATTGATGATGTAGTTATAGGTGAAAACTTTGTACAGTGCACTATATTAAAATTTAGTGGTGATGATAAAGACATTACAATGGGACTCGAGATACAAGCAAGAGCAGAAAAAATAAGTAAAGAAGAAGCAGAAGAATTATCTAAAAAGTTAATAAGTAATGAAAGTAAGACTATTTTCTTAGATGGTGGAATTGGTGTTGGAAGAGTTACAAAAGATGGACTATTTGTAGCAAAGGGTGAACCAGCTATAAATCCAGTTCCAAGAGAAATGATTATAAAAGAGGTCGGGAGCATTTTACCAAAAAATCAATATGTAAAAGTGATAATTTCTGTTCCTCAAGGCATTGAGATAGGTAAAAAAACTTTTAATCCAAGGCTTGGAATAGAAGGGGGAATATCTATATTAGGTACATCTGGAATAGTATACCCTATGTCGGAAGATGCATTAAAAGCTTCTATAAAATTAGAAATAAATCAAAAGTCTTTAAAATTTAAAAATCTGATACTTACTTTTGGAAATTTAGGTGAGAATTATTGTAAGAGATTAGGTTACAAAGAAGAAGAAATTATTATATGTTCAAATTTCATAGGATTTGCATTAGAATGTTGTGTTTCTTGTAATGTTAAAAATATAGTTATAGTTGGTCATATAGGAAAGATGAGCAAGATAGCTTATGGATGTTTTAATACCCATAGTAGAGTATGTGGAGTAAGGCTTGAAGTATTAGCTTTAGAATTAGCACTTTTAGGATACGACATTTCTTTAGTAAATAAAGTTTTAAATGAAAAAACTTGTGAAGGTGCTGTGAAATTATTAGGTGAAGGCTATGAAAAATTATATGAAAATATAGGTGAAAAAATATTAAAGAGTATGAAAAATTATGTTTATGATGAATTAAATATAGATGCAATCATGTATTATGGAGCATCAAATCCAATCTTACTTTGGAGTTCATGTTTGGAGTGATAAAGAGATGTTATTTGTAGTTGGAATTGGTCCAGGACATAAAGATTATATTGTAGGAAAAGCAACAAATGTATTAAAAAGTTCAGATGTAATTATAGGGTTTAAAAGAGCAGTAGATTCTCTTGATTTTATTGATACTAAAAAAATTTATTTAAAGGGTTTAAAAGATTTAGAAAGAATATTAGAAGAAAATAAAAATTTTAATATTTCATTAGTAGCTTCAGGTGATCCAATGTTTTATGGAATAGTAAATTATTTAAAAAACAATATCACTAATAATTTTGAAGTAATACCAGGAATAAGTTCTTTTCAGTACTTATCTTCAAAGGTTAAATTACCTTGGAATAATGCGCATTTAGGGAGTTTACATGGAAGAAATGAAGAGTTTTTAAATACTGTAAAAGAAAATAATATGACTGTATGGCTCACTGATAAAGAAAACAATCCAAGTAAATTATGTGAAATTTTATATTCTAAATCTATTGATTGTAATGTAATTATAGGTCAAAATCTTTCTTATGAGGACGAAATTATAAATATAGGAAAACCTGAAGAGTTTATAAATAAACAATTTAGTGAACTGAGTATTTTAATAATTAGCCATGTTTTAACAAAGTGTTGATATATGTATAAGCAAAGGCGGACGAAGTAATTAATAGAGAGTAAAGGTGTTATATTATGATATTTATAAAAGATGATGAATTTATTAGAGGCAAATGTCCAATGACAAAGGAGGAGATCAGAGTTCTTTCAATAAGTAAGATGGATTTAAAAGAAGACTCATTTGTATTAGATATAGGAAGTGGAACTGGAAGTATTACAGTTCAAGCATCTAAGATTGCGAAACACGGAAAAGTTTTAGCTATAGAAAAAGAAGAGGAAGCTTATAATATTACAAAAAGTAATGTGGAAAAATTTCAATGTAAAAACGTTATGGTTTTAAATAAAAAGGGAACTAATGCATTATATACATTAGTTGATGAAGAACTAGAGTTTGATTCTATATTTATAGGTGGAAGTTCAGGAGAGTTAGAGGAAATAATAAGAATTTGTAATGAACTTTTAAGTAGTGATGGAACAATTGTTATGAATTTTATCACTTTAGATAATGCTTATAAAGCTATAGAAAAGATGAAATCATTAAATTATAAAGTAGAAGTTTCTATGGTTAATGTAAGTAAAAATAAAGGAGATACATTAATGATGATATCTCTTAACCCAATATATATAATTAAATGTAGAAGAGGAGAAGAAGAATAAAATGGCAGTATTATATGGAATAGGTGTAGGACCAGGGGATAAGGAACTTATAACAGTAAAGGGAGCAAAAACTATAAATATGTGTGATGTTATAGTTGCACCAACAGCTACAGAAGGTGGAGAAAGTATCGCATTTGAAACTGCAAGAGAATATGTTAGAGAAGATGCTGAAGTTGCAATTATGCATTTTCCTATGGGGGGAAAAGATAGATTAAAAAAATCAAGAGAAGCTTATGACTTTATTGAAAAGAAATTAGCAGAAGGTAAAAATGTTGCATTCTTAACTATTGGAGATCCATATGTATATAGTACTTATATTCATATGTTAAGTCATGTAAAAGAACATGGATTTGAAGTAAAGACACTACCAGGAATAACTTCATTTTGTGCAGCAGCAAGTTTAATAGATAGAACATTAGTAATTGGAGATGAAAAATTAGTTATATTACCTGCAAGCAAGATAAAAGAAATAACAGATGAAAAATACATAGTAATTATGAAGATGTACAAGCACGAAGAAGAGGTTCTAGATGTATTAGAAGAAAAGGGATTTGACTATACTTATATTAGTAGAGTTGGAAGAGAAGGAGAAACTATATTAAAAGACAGAGAAGAAATATTAAAGCTTTGTGATTATATGTCATTAGTTATAGCAAGCAGATAATAAGGCACATTCAAATATTAAGAAAAGAGGTAAAATATGGTTTATTTTATAGGAGCAGGACCAGGAGCAGTAGATTTAATTACAGTTAGAGGAAGAGATATTTTAGAAAAAGCAGATGTTGTTATATATGCAGGATCTTTAGTATCAAAGGAGCATTTAAAATACTGCAAAAAAGATGCTAAGTTTTATAATTCAGCATCTATGACTTTAGATGATGTTATTGAAGTAATTAAGACAGAAGAAAGTGAAAATAGTGTGATAGTTAGATTACATACTGGAGATCCATCAATATATGGTGCTATAAGAGAACAAATGGTTGAACTTGATAAGGAAAATATAAATTATGAAGTTGTTCCAGGAGTAAGTTCATTTACAGCAGCAGCATCATCAATAAAAAAAGAATTTACACTTCCAAGTGTTACACAAACTGTTATTTTAACAAGAGTTGAAGGAAGAACACCAGTACCTGAAACAGAAGATCTTGAAGCTTTAGCATCAATAGGTGCTTCTATGGCTATATTCTTATCAGTATCTATGATTGATAAGGTTGTTGATAAGTTAAGAAGAGGATATAAGAAGAACGTGCCAATAGCAGTTGTTGAAAGAGCAACTTGGGATGACGAAAGAATATTAATGGGAACACTAGATGACATAGTTGAGAAGGTAAAGGAAAATAATATAACTAAATGTGCTCAAATATTAGTGGGAGATTTTATAGGCAATGAATTTGAAAAAAGTTTATTATATGATAAAAATTTCTCTCATATGTTTAGAAATGCAGAGGCACAAAAATGATAAGTATAATATGTCCATCACCTAAGGGGAAGGGCATTGCTTATACTCTTAAAGAAGAGTTAGGATGTAATTTATACATAAAAGAAGAATCTAATCTAGATACAAAAAAGTTATACAACAATAGTGAAGTAAAACTGGTTAATAATATATTTAAAACAGATAGATTCAATTTATATGATGTAACAAAAGATGCAGTTGGATATTCCGATAAAATTATATTTATATCATCAACTGGCATTGCAGTAAGGGCCATAGCTCAATTTATTAAGAGTAAAGATAAAGATCCAGGTGTTGTGGTTGTAGATTTAGCTAATAAGTATACTATAAGTTTATTATCAGGTCATTTAGGTGGTGGAAATGAACTAACATTAGAGGTATCTAAAATATTAAATAATATACCTATAATAACTACAGCTACTGATAATTTAGGAATAGTAGCACCTGATATATTAGCAAAGCAAAACAATCTTATTATAGAGGATTTAAAAAAAGCTAAATATATATCAGCTATTTTAGTGAATGAAAAAATTATTGGTTTAAAAGATGATTATGAAAAGATAAATATTAATAAAGGATATAAAAACCTAAACAGCTTAGAAGAAAATTCTATATGGATAACAAATAAGATAATAGAAAATCCAGATTTAGATTATTCAAAAATATTAAGGTTAATAAAGAAGGATTTAATACTTGGAATAGGTTGTAGAAGAGATACACCTAGTGAAAAGTTAGAAGAGTGTGTGAGAAAACATCTTTTACTTAATAATTTAGAAATTAAGGCTGTAAAGAAAATTGTATCTATTGATGTAAAAAAAGATGAAAAAGCAATAATTAATTTAAGTAATAAATTAGAGTGCGATTTTAATACATTTTCAGGTGATGAAATAAGAAAAGTTCAACATAAGTTTGAAGGTAGCAATTTTGTATTAAAAAGTGTAGGGGTAACTTCTGTATGTGAGCCTTGTGTATATCTAGAGGGTGCTGAAATACTAATAAATAAGATAAAAGATAATGGAATTACGTTATGCATCGGAATAAATAAAGATGAATTTTAGGAGGAAAAGACTTTGGGAGTACTTAGAGTTATAGGAATAGGTCCAGGTTCAATAGACAATATGAGTATAAGAGCTAAAAAAGCTATTGAAGAAAGCGATATAATTGTAGGATATACAAAATATATAGATATGGTAAAAGATCTAGTTAAGGATAAAGAAATTTATTCAACTGGAATGATGGGTGAAGAAGCTAGATGCAAGGAGGCTTTAGAACTTTCAAAAGACAAGAATGTAGCATTAATAAGTACTGGAGATTCAGGAATTTATGGGATGGCTGGTTTAATTCTTGAAATGAGAAGTGATGAGGACGTTGAAGTAATACCGGGAATAACAGCTTCAAGTTCGGCAGGGTCAGTAGTTGGAGCTCCTCTTATGCATGATAACTGTAATATAAGCTTAAGTGATTTAATGACGCCTTATGAAGATATTAAAAAAAGAGTGAGTTTAGCAGCAGAAGGTGATTTTGTAATTTCTCTTTATAATCCTAGAAGTAAGGGTAGAGATAAATACTTAAAAGAATGTATTGATATAATAAGAGAATTTAGACAAGATAATACACCAATTGCAGTAGTCAGAAATGCTTTAAGAGATGATGAAAGCTATACATTAGTTGAACTTAAAGATTTTGATTATGAAATTGTTGATATGATGTCTATTGTTATTATAGGAAACTCAAAAAGTTTTATTAAAAATGGATGTTTTATAACACCTAGAGGATATGCATCTAAGAAAAGAGATGTAGCAAAGTAATGATTGGTTTTATATTAGGAACTTCTGAAGGAAAAAATATAGTATCTTTAATTAACAAACATACAAATGATATTGCAGTTAGTACAGCAACAAGATACGGTGGAGAACTTTTAAAAGAACTTGATATTAAAAGTTTAAATACAAAGCCATTAAATGAAGAAGAAATGTTAAAGTGGATTCAGGAAAATAGTATAAATATTTTAGTTGATGCATCACATCCTTATGCACAGGAAGTTACTAAAACAGCATTGAAATGTTCTAAGAAGCTTAATGTAAAATATATAAGATATGAGAGATTAGGTGCATTAGAGAATATAAACGCTGGTGAAATCATAAGAGTTAAAAACTATGAAGAAGCTATTGATGCAATTAGTAATTTAAATGGAAATATATTAAATTCAACAGGTAGCAATAACTTTTCTAAGTTTTTACATATAGATTTTAATCATAGGATAATTCATAGGGTTTTGCCATCTTATGAAGTGTTAAAAAAAATGATAGATGGTGGAGTTAAGATTAAAGATATAATTGGCATGCAAGGGCCAATATCAGCACAATTAGAAGAAGCATTTATTAAGCAATATGATATTAAAGGTATTATAACAAAAGATAGTGGTTTGCAAGGTGGCGTACTAGAAAAATTTAAAGCAGTACAGAAATATAATATAAAGTTAATAGTTATAGAAAAACCAAAATTTAAATATGAATTAGAATTTAATGATGAAGAAAGTTTGATTTCTTTTTTAGTAAATGAATTAAAATAAAAGCTATGTTGTTACTATATAATTAGAGTTCTTAGCTTCAAATAGAGATTATCTATAGTGAAGATAGGAACTCATTATTTTATTATAAATAAAATAATGAATGGTAAATTACAAGAAACATTATAATAAATTGGGGGGAAAGTTATGAAGAGTAAGGAAGAAATTCTTAGACAAATTATAAGGAATATAGATAGTGTAGATAAAAATGTTATGGAAAAAGCAAAGGAACGAATGAATTCTCTTGCAAAACCATTAAATAGTTTAGGAAAGCTGGAAGAAATGTCAATAAGGCTTTCAGGAATAACAGGATATATAAAAAATACTTTGGATAAAAGAGCTATAATTATAATGTGTTCTGATAATGGTGTAGTTGAAGAAGGTGTTGCATCTACACCACAATATGTGACATTAGCACAAACAATTAACTTTACTAAAGGATTAACAGGAGTTGGAGTAATTGCTAAGGCTAATAATACAGATTTAAAAGTCATTGATGTAGGAATAAATAGTGATTTTACTCATTCATCAGTTTTAAATAGGAAGATAAGGAAATCAACTAATAATATAGCTAAAGGAAATGCAATGACTTATGAAGAAGCTATTAAGGCAATATTAGTTGGAATTGAAGCAGTGAAAAATGCAAAAGAAGAAGGCTATAAAATACTTGGAGTTGGAGAGATGGGAATAGGTAATACTTCAACAAGTAGCGCTGTTTTATCATCATTAACGGGTTGCAAAGTAGAAGATGTTGTAGGCTATGGCGGAGGACTTTTAGAGAAGGCTTATAAAAAGAAAATAGAGGTAGTAAAAAAATCAATAGAGATAAATAAGCCTAAAAAAGATGATCCTATAGATATACTATCTAAAGTTGGCGGATTTGATATAGCAGCAATGGTGGGAGTATTTTTAGGAGCGGCATACTATAAAATACCTGTTGTAATTGATGGATTTATATCAGTAGTTGCAGCACTTGTAGCATTTAGATTAAATCATAAAACTAAAGAATATATGTTTACTTCTCATGATTCAAAAGAAATTGGTTTTAAGATTGCAATGAAGGAACTTGAATTAGAGGCTATATTAAATTTAGATATGGGACTTGGCGAAGGAAGTGGTTGTCCTTTAGCTTTTTCTATAATGGACTCTTCATGTGCTGTGATGAATAATATGGCTACATTTGAAGAAGCTAAAATTAATGATAGTTATTTAGATGAGTTAAGAAAACTAAATTAAAATATGTGTAAAAATATGTTTAAGTAATAAAATCATTTTTATTACTTAAACATACATTAAATAATATAGTACCAAATTTAATTGATGTCTGTGTTTTAAAATATCATCATTCATTTAAAATATAGATTAATTATTAAATTCTAATGGATTAATAGTATTTAAATGTGGGTGAGATAATGATCAGAAATAATAAGAAAACAAATTCCAATAATATAAATAAATCTGACATTAAATTTAAACATACAAATGAATATAACGAAAATAATAATGATTCGAGTACAAATCAAACTGAGGATACAACTTCAGATATTAACATTCCTGAATTGTTAGAACAATTAAAGATTATTAATCTATCAATAAATGCACTATTCGTTATTATTATAGCTATACTCCAAAATATGGATTTCCTTTTTTGGCAAAGAGCTAAACTAATAGATAAAATAAATGGTACTAATTATGCTGAAAATCTTCTTGATAAAACTGACAATCCTAAGAATGCAAACATGTTAAATATTTATGCATCGGCAGTTTTCTTATGTATTAATTGGGAACAATTTCAAAAAATATCATCTACAAGCAAAGATAAAAAAGAAATTACAAGAGCATATGATAGTTTTATATCTAGTTTATTGATATTTATTGCTGCTTTAATTAGTCGTTATACATTTATTCCATAATATAAGGTTATATTATGATATGTAATTTTAAAAAATTATTAAAATATAAATCAAAATACTTTTATAAATAGAATAAATAAATTTATTATGGTAGAATACATGTTGAAAAGTTATTAAATACAACATCTCTTATTAAGTGTATTTAATAGCTAAATACACTTAATAAGAGGATATGGAAATGAAAAGAAGTTTAAAAATAGTAAGCCCTGTATATCAACAAATAGCAGCAGATATTGCTTCAAAAATAGCAAATGGACATTATAAAGTTGGAGAAAAAATATATGCACGTTCAGCATTAGCAGCTCAATATAGTGTTTCATCAGAAACGGCTAGACGAGCTATTTGTATTTTATCTGATATGGAAATTGTAGATACAGCTAAGGGTAGTGGAGTTACAATAAAATCATGTCAAAATGCAATTAAATTTGTAAAGCAATATGAAGATATTCAAACAGTGAATGACTTAAAAAAAGAAATATTAGGAAGTATAGAACGTCAAACACAAGAAAATAAATATCTCAAAGAACATTTATTAGATTTAATAGATAAAACAGATAGGTTTAAATCTATAAATCCATTCATACCATTTGAAATAAATATTAATAAAAATACGCCATATATAGGAAAAAATATATCTGAAATTAATTTTTGGCATAATACTTTTGCAACTATAATTGCAATAAAGAGAGGGGAGTCTTTAGTGATGTCTCCAGGGCCATATGCAATTTTTAGAGAAGGAGATATATTTTATTTCGTGGGTGATGAAGACTGTTATGAAAGAGTACAAAATTTTATGTATCCATAAGGATTTTAATAAAGACAATTATTCTGTTGTCTTTATTTTTTTGCCAAAAGTAACAACTTTATGATACAATAAAGTTGTTACTTTGCAAAAAGAGGAGGTTTTTCAGTGATAGAATTTAAAAATGTGAGTAAAGTTTTTAAAAATCAAACTGTTTTAAAGGATGTATCTTTTAAAATAGATAAAGGAGAATTAGTAAGTATTATTGGTGAAAGCGGTTGTGGTAAAACTACCACTTTAAAGATGATAAATAGCCTTATTAAACCATCTTCAGGTAAAATTTTAATTGATGGTGAAAATATTGGATTCAAGGATGTCATAAAATTAAGACGAAATATGGGATATGTTATTCAACAAACAGGATTGTTTCCTCATATGACTATTAGAGAAAATATTGAAATAATCCCGCGTCTAGAAAAAGTAAAAAAAGCTAATATTGAAAAGAAAACTTATGAATTAATGGATATGGTAGGATTGAATGCTGAGGAATATTTAGATCGTTATCCAACAGAACTTAGTGGTGGTCAGCAACAAAGAATTGGTGTTGCAAGAGCATTTGCAACAAATCCAGAAATAATATTAATGGATGAACCTTTTAGTGCATTAGATCCTATAACGCGTTTACAGCTTCAAGATGAATTAATTGATTTACAATCTAAATTAAGAAAAACTATTGTTTTTGTTACACATGATATGGATGAAGCTATAAGAATAGCAGATAAAATTTGTATAATGAATGGAGGAAGAATAATTCAATATGATACTCCAGAAAACATACTTAAAAATCCATGCAATGATTTTGTAAGTGAATTTATTGGAAAAAACAGAATATGGTCTTCACCAGAATTTATAAAGGTAAAAGATATAATGATTGATAATCCTATTACCTGTTATAAAAATATATCATTACTAAAGTGTATGGAAAAGATGAGGAGTTCAAAAGTTGATAGCTTAATGGTAATTGATAAATTTAATCATCTTTTAGGAATTGTTACAGCTAAACAAATACAAAATAATATGGATAGAAGTATACCAGTAGAAAATATAATGAATTCTGATTTTATAAAGGCATTTCCAGAGGATACAATTATAGATATATTGGAACTTGTTAAAGAAAATAAAATATCAAGATTACCAGTTGTTGATGAGTGTGGATGCTTAAAAGGTATAATAACGAAAAGTAGCTTAGTTACAACGCTAAGTGAGCAATTTTTAGATACTGAGGAGGTGGAATAAAAATGATGGGATTTTTAAATTATTTAATGGAAGCTAAATCTCAAATTTTTATGTTATTGATTGAGCATATAAAACTTACTTCAGTATCTGTAGGATTAGCAATTATAATTGCAATGCCATTAGGTATATGTATAAGTTATATAAAGAAAATGAACAAGCCTGTTATAGCAATAGCTAATATAATTCAGGCAATTCCTAGCATGGCACTTTTAGGGATTGCAATACCGTTTTTAGGGATAGGAACAACACCAGCCATTGTAATGGTTGTTTTATATTCACTTTTGCCAATAATAAAGAATACAAATACAGGAATTAAAAGTATAAATCCACTGACACTAGAGGCAGCTAGAGGAATTGGACTTACAAAGTTTCAAATTTTAGTAAAAGTTCAATTACCGTTAGCTTTACCTGTTATTATGTCAGGGGTTAGAATATCTGCTGTTACAGCAGTGGGTCTTATGACAATGGCTGCCTTCATTGGTGGAGGGGGACTAGGATATTTAGTATTTTCAGGAATAAGAACAGTTAATAATTATCAAATTTTAGCAGGTGCAATTCCAGCGTGTATATTAGCATTAGCAGTTGATTTTTTATTTGGATTAATTGAAAATTTAGTTACACCTGTAAGTATTCAAAAGGGAAATTCTAAACAAGGAATTTCCAAAGTAAAAAAGAATAAAAGACAAAAAAGTATTCTTGCACTTACAGCTTGTATAATATTAGGAATATTTATAGTAACTAATATATCAGCTAAAAGCAATGGTAAGACCATTACAATTGGAAGTAAGGATTACACAGAACAAGAGATACTTTGTAATATTTTTTCTGAAGCTATAGAGAAAAATACAGATATTTCTGTTAAACGTAAAAGTGCTCTTGGAGGCACACAAATTTGTTTTTCTGCGTTAAAAAGTGGCGATATTGATATGTATGTGGATTATAGTGGTACATGCTATGGAGATACATTAAAATATACACCTATATCTGATGTAGAAAAGGTTTATGACACAGTTAAAACTGATTTTAAAGATAAGTTTAATATTGAAGTATTAAACCAAATGGGATTTAATAATACTTACACTTTAGCAGTTAAGAAAGATACTGCTGAAAAATATAATTTAAAAACAATAAGTGATATTGCAAAAGTAGGAGATGAGTTAACAATATCTCCAAGTCTAGAATTTCTTAATAGAGAAGATGGAATTATTGGATTAAAAAGAACATATAATTTTAACTTTAAAGATGAAATTGGAATTGATGGAAGTCCCAAATATACAGCATTAATGAATAATGAAAGTGATGTTATAGATGCATTTTTAACTGATGGATTATTAAAGAAATTTGATTTAGCTGTCTTAAAAGATGATAAAAAGTTCTTTCCACCATACTATGCTATACCACTAGTTAAAGGAGAAACATTAGAAAAATATCCAGAAATAACTCCTATAGTTGAAGAGATAGCACCTTTATTAACTAATGAAGTAATGATAGATTTAAATTATCAAGTAGATGAGTTAAGAAAAGATCCAAAAGATGTTGCAATAGAGTTTTTAAAAGAAAATAATTTGCTATAAAATTTTTATAAAGACATATATAATAAAATAATATGATTAAGGAAAAGATAAATAAGCCAATGATATTAATTAATATATCATTGGCTTATGTTATAATTATTTTGAATTTAATACATATAATTTATATAATATAATGATAAGATATCTAATATATAAATGCTAAGTGAGTATAGTTAAAAGTTAGGTAATTCTATTAAAAGACTATTTTAGATATAAGAACTTTTCATTATATAGAAAACTTAAAATTATAAAGTACTTAAAACTTATAACAAAAAGTGAGGAATGAAGAGAATGGATTTAGGACTGATACATATTTATTGTGGAGATGGAAAAGGAAAAACTACAGCAGCTATGGGGCTCGGTATGAGAGGTGCAGGAAGAGATAAAAAAGTACTTCTTACTCAGTTTTTAAAAGATAATAATACAGGTGAATTAATTTCTATAGATAAAATTGGACAAAATTTTCAAATAGTAAAGGGAGAACCTGTTAAAAAGTTTTTTAAATTTATGACAGAGGAAGAACAAAAACACACAAAATTAGAACATGAAAAGAGATTTAAAAATCTAACTTTAAAAGCTAGAGAAGAAAATTTTGATATTCTTATATTAGATGAAATTATTGCAGCCACTAATTTAGAATTGATACCTTTAAATAGTGTTATAGATTTTTTAAAGAGTAAACCTAAAGGTCTTGAAGTAGTATTAACAGGAAGAAATCCTAATGAAAAATTAATAGAACTTGCAGATTATGTTTCTGAAATTCAAGCAATAAAACATCCTTATAAAAAAGGTATTAAATCAAGAATAGGAATAGAAAAGTAATATGAATTGTTTAATAATAGGGGGATCTAAAAGTGGCAAATCTAACACAGGTGAAAAAATAGCTTTATCTTTAAATAAAGATAAGGTTATATATATAGCTACTATGAGTCCTTATGATGATGAAGATAAAAAAAGAATAGAAAAACATATTATTAGCAGATTTGGATTAGGTTTTGTTACTTTAGAACAATTTAGAGATTTAAATGAAACAATAAAATATATAAATGAAAAAGATACAATCTTAATTGATAGTATAACTTCACTTTTAACTAATGAAATGTTTATAAAAAATGATATAATAAAATGTCCTTCATTAAAAATAATAAGTAATATTAAAGAAATAATAGATACTGTTAAAAATGTTGTAATTATATCAGACTACATATTTAATGATTCTATAGAATATGATGAGATAAGTGAAAATTATAAGAGAGAACTTGGTAAAATAAATAAAGAACTAGCTAAGATATGTGATACAGTTATTGAATGTAGCTTTAGTAATGTAAAAGTACATAAAGGAAATAATTTATTAAGTGAATTAGCTAAGAAGGGATAAATAAAGAGATGAAAAATTTATTTAAAGGGTTTATGATGTCTTTAAGTATGTTTACTATAATTCCAATGCCATATGTAGAATGGGATGAAGATGGAGCTAAAAACATGATGAAGTGTTATCCAATTATAGGCCTTATTGTAGGATGCGTATGGTTTCTAGGATATAAATTAATAAATTATTTAAATATATCTATAGTTTTAAAAAGTGCATTAATAATGATAATACCATTCATAATTACTGGAATGTTACATTTAGATGGATTTATGGATGTATGTGATGCTATTTTATCAAGAAGAGATAAAGAAGAAAAATTAAGAATATTAAAAGATTCTACAACAGGAGCATTTTCAGTTATATCTGTTATTATTTTATTTTTTATACAATTTGGTGCAGTTTATTCATTTTTAGAATATAATAAAAATCCATATATATTGATATTTTTACCTATAATAAGTAGAAATATAGTAGCATATTTTTTTATTACTATAATTACAATTAAAGAAAGTACATTAGGAAGCTATTTTACAAAAGGGACAAACATTAAAGACAAGGTTATTTTAATATTAGAGTTAGTCTTGGTATGTATATTGTTTGGAATTATACTTGGATATACTGGAATAGCAATTTTACTAATTGTTGCAGTGGCTATAAGCTTATGTGTGAAAAAATGCATTAATGAATTTGGTGGAATATCTGGTGATGTAGCAGGATTTTCTCTTGTTGTTGGAGAATTAGTAGGACTGTTTTCAGCATGTATATTTTTTTAAAGAATGAAAAGCTGATAAAATCTAAGTTAAAGTAAATAAGAGTTGAGAATTGAGAGTGAAGAGTGGAGAGTTGAGGAAAAAAATTCTTTGATGGAATTTTTCAAATATAATACTTTTTCAGAAAGTCTTTAGGACTTTCAACAAAAACTTTCAACTTTCAATTATCCACTCTTAACTAAAAAAAGGTTGGCACAGCCACTTTGTTCTAACATTATGTGAATACTTATATAAGGTATCAATGAAAGGAAATAGGAGATATGATTTTAATTTATGGTGGAGCATATAATGGAAAAAATGAATTTGTTAAAAAGAAATATAACTTAGAAAATAAAGATTTATTTTATTGCAATAATTCGAATTTAGATTTTTCATACAAAGTTATAATGGGATTACATATGTTTATAAAAGATTGTGTTTTAAAAAAAATTGATACTTTAGAGATAATAAAAGAAAATTTAGATATTCTTCAGGATAAGATAATTGTATGCGATGAAATAGGCTCTGGAATCGTACCTTTAAATAGAGAAGATAGATTATGGAGAGAAGAATGTGGAAAAGTACTACAATTTTTATCACAAAATTCAAATAAGGTATGTAGAATATTTTTTGGACTGGAGGAAGTATTAAAAGATGAGTAAAATTGAATTGTACCTAATTAGACACGGAAAGACATATTGTAATAAAGAAAAATTATATTATGGCAAAACAGATGTCTCATTATGTGATGAAGGTATTATAGATCTTATAGATAAGAAGAAAAACTATATATATCCTTTATGTGAAAAATATTTTACTAGTGGTTTAAAGAGAGCTAATGAAACTTTTGAAATTTTATATCCAAATGAAGAATATTATTTAGTACCAGAATTGTGTGAATATAATTTTGGTGAATTTGAGTTAAAATCTTATGAAGATTTAAAAGAAAATCCTAAATATCAAGAATGGATTATGGATGAGGTTGGAGAAGTTAAATGTCCTAATGGGGAGAGTAAAAAAGAATTTAAAGAAAGAATATTAAAAGGCTTTTTTAATTTAATATGTGAATTGAGTAATGAAAATATTAAAAGTGCATTAGCTGTTTTGCATGGAGGCACTATAGGAATGTTATTAGAAGAATTATATGACAATAAAAAAAGCTTTATAGAGTGGCAACCACAAGGTGGAGATGGATATAAACTTATAATATCACTAGAAAATGATGTAGAAATAACAAGTGTTAAAGAAATTTTTAAGATGTAATTTTAAAATTCAAAAGATTAAGGGTGGTTTATAGAATGATAGAATTAACTATTGGATTTATTTTGGATCTAATAATTGGAGATCCAGAAAATCCGATACATCCCGTTAGAATAATTGGAAATTTTGCTAGTAAATTAGAAAAAATATCTAGAAAGTTATTTAAGAATTATTTAAAGATAGGTGGCCTTATTACTTGGTTAATAATTATAAGTACTACATTTTTATTTAACTTTTTTATATTAAAGATTGTAAGTGATTTTAATAAGTATTTAGGTATACTTTTAGGTGGAGTAGTAATATATTTCTGTATTTCTGCTAAAGGATTAGTGACAGAAGGATATAGGGTTATTTCATTAGTAAGGAAAGATGATATTAATGCTGCTAGAAAGCAATTAGCCTTTATAGTAGGAAGAGACACTGAAAATTTAGATAAACAAGATATTATAAGAGCCGTGATAGAGACAATTGCAGAAAATATGTCAGATGGGATTATAGCACCAATTTTTTATGCAGGACTTGGAGGCGCACCATTAGCTATGGCATATAAATCAGTAAATACTTTAGATTCTATGTTTGGATATAAAAATGATAAATATATGGAGTTTGGATACTTTTCTGCAAAATTAGATGATGTATTTAATTATATTCCAGCAAGAATTACAGGAATTTTAATAGTATTATCAGCTATGATTTTAGGATATGATTATAAACGTAGTTTTAAAATATATAAAAGAGATAGATATAATCATTCAAGTCCTAATAGCGCTCATCCAGAAGCTGCAATGGCAGGCATATTAGGAATTCAACTTGGGGGAGCAAACTATTATTTTGGAAAATTAGTAAAAAAACAAACTATAGGAGATAGTATTAAGGAAATAGAGATTTTGGATGTAGATAAAACGTCAAAAGTACTTTATTGTAGTACTATTTTATCATACATATTATCAATCATATTAATTTTTATTGGAGGACATATCTATGGCTAATATAGGACATGGTGGAAATATAAAAGAAATAGCAAGACAAAAGGGAATTGATTATAATAATATAATAGATTTTTCATCTAATATTAATCCTTTAGGTATGTCAAATGAAGTAAAGAGAGCTATAATAGATTCAATGGATGATATTAAAAAATATCCTGATATAAGTTACATGGAATTAAAAAAATCAATATCTGAATATGAACAAATTGATAAATCGTATTTAATGTTAGGTAATGGTGCTGCTGAAGTGCTATTTAATATAGTTAAAGCATTAAATCCTAAAAAAGTATTAATACCTGTGCCAACCTTTTCAGAATATAAAGAAGCTGTAGAATGTGTAAATTCAAAAGTTGAATTATATAAAATGAGTGAAAATAATTCTTTTAAAATATGTGAGGATATTTTAGATAAAATTACAGAAGAAATTGACTTGGTTTTTATATGTAATCCTAATAATCCAACAGGAGTATTAACGAATAGAGAATTATTAATGAAAATTTTAATAAAGTCTAAAGAGAACAATAGTAAAGTTTTAATTGATGAATCTTTTATGGATTTTACAATAGGAGATTTTTCAATGGTTAATACTATAGAGGCTTTTGATAATTTAATTATACTAAAGTCGCTTACTAAATTTTTTGCTATACCGGGATTGAGAATAGGATATGGTTTATGTTCAAATAAGGATTTTACAAGTGAAGTTTATAAGATAACTCCAGCTTGGAATATAAATACACTGGCAGATGTAGCAACGAGAGTTTCTTTACAAGATAAAAATTATATGAGAAAAACAATACAATATATGGAAAAAGAGAAAGCTTTCCTATATAATAGTCTAAAGACGTTTAAAAGCTTAAAGGTATATGAGCCTAGTGTGAATTTTATATTTTTTAAAAGCAATTTAGATATTAATTTAAAATCAGAACTACTAAAACACAATATTTTAATAAGAAGTTGTAGTAACTACGATTGTTTAAATGAATATTATTATAGAGTAGCAGTTAAAAGTAGAGAAGATAATACTAAATTAATTTCTTGTATAAAAAATATACTTGGTAATAATGAATAGAATTTTTAAATAATAGAAAAGTAGATTTTAGATAACTATGGATATTTAATAATAAAATAAGCAGTTAAAGTATTATGTTAAAAACTGCAAAAGATGTTTTTGGAGGGTAGTATGAATAAAAAAAATATAATGTTTTTAGGTACAGCATCTTCAGTAGGAAAGAGTACTTTAGTAGCAGCACTATGTAGAGTGCTAAAAAATGAAGAGTTTAAAGTGGCTCCTTTTAAAGCAATGAATATCTCGTTGAATTCCTATGTAACCAAAGATGGTGCGGAAATGGGAAGAGCTCAAGTCGTACAAGCTGAAGCATCTAAAATAGAACCTAGTGCTTTAATGAACCCTATATTATTAAAACCAAGTGGAGGACATACTCAAGTTATAGTAAATGGAAAAGTTTATGATAATATAGAACCTTATAAATATAAAGAACTAAACAAGAAGTTAAAAGGTATTGTAAAAGAATCATATGATGAACTAGATAATGAGTATGAATTAATAGTATTAGAAGGATCTGGAGGCTGTGCTGAAATAAATTTAAAAGATAGTGATATAGCTAATATGAATATGGCTGAAAGTGTTGATGCACCAGTTATATTAGTTGCTGATATTGACAGGGGTGGAGTGTTTGCCACAATAGTTGGTACACTTCAGTTGCTAACAGAAAATGAAAGACAAAGAGTTAAAGGTGTTATAATAAACAAATTTAGAGGAAAGAAAGAATACTTTGAACCTGGTGTAAAACAATTGGAAGACATAATAAAAATACCTGTTCTTGGAGTAATGCCATATGAATACTTTGATATTGAGGATGAAGATAGTGTTACAGAAAAGATAAGTAATAAAGAATCTACTGAAGGAAAAAATATAGATATAGCTATAATAAGACTTTCTCATATGTCTAATTTTACAGATTTTAATGTACTTAACAGAATAAATGGAGTTAATATAAGGTATGTAGAAAGTACAAAGTATTTAAAAGATCCAGATGTGATTATTATACCAGGAACTAAAAATACAATTGAAGATTTGAGAATCTTAAAGGAAAGTAAACTTGCAGATGAGATAATTAAATTGCATGATAATGGCACATTAGTATTGGGAATTTGTGGCGGATATCAAATGCTAGGAAAGTTACTTCTTGATCAACAGGGTGTAGAAGGAAATACTTTTCAAGAAGAAGGATTAGGTTTACTTGATATAAAGACTAGATTTAATGAAAGAAAAGTAACTAAGCAAGTTGAGGCTCAAGTAGTATCAAATTTAAAAGATATTAATGAAATAGAAAATAAATCATTAGTAGGATATGAAATACACAATGGGATAAGTAAAGTTGGAAAAAATGTAAAACCATTTATAAAGGATTCTAAAGGAAAAGTCATTGGAGTTTGTGATAAAGAGGGATCTGTTGCAGGAACTTACTTGCATGGAATTTTTGATTCGGAGGAATTTACTAATGCATTTATTAATGCATTAAAGAAGAATAACAATTTTAATTTATCAGAAGATGATGAATTAAATAAGATATCTGATTATAAAAATGAGCAATATGAAAAATTAGCAAAAGTGTTTTCAGAAAATATAGATGTAAACAAAATAAAAGAAATAATGGGTATTTAAAATATAAAAGAGCTGTATTAAAATAATTTTATGAATTATTTTGATATAGCTCTTTCATAGATAGGATTTATAGAAATTTTATAATAGCTAGTATTATAAGAAGCACACCAGATAGCCAGGAGAGTTCAACGTTTATATTGTCAGCTAATTTTTTACCAATTATAACACCAATTGATACAGCTAAAAAGCCAATTATGAAACTAAGAATTATGACCTGAATATAATTTATACTTGTCAAACTAGAACCAAATCCAACTGCTAAGCTATCTAATGAAAGTGCAAGAGCTAGATAAAATGATTCTTTTGGACTTAAAGTTTTTGATTTATCAAAGTCAGCTTTTGTCTCATCAGCATAAACCTCAAGTACAAATTTAAAATCAAATAATTTAAATGTTAAAGGGGTATCTATTTGAGAGCACTTAGATATATAAGATTTAAATATGCATTCAAATAAACGATATATACCCAGTCCCATTAAAAGAACAAATCCTATCAACATAGGCAGATTACCTGGTAAAAATTTTTTTACGATAGCTCCAAGTAATAAGGAAATACCTAGTGTACATGTAGATACCAAATTTATTATTAAAGCAGATATTGGCGGGATTTTAATTTTAGATGTACCATAAGCAATGCTTGCAACAAAAGAATCTATACAGATAGATGATATTAATAAAATTGATTCAAGCATAGTAATACCTCGATAACTAATACATACTTATATATATTTTATATTATGAAGAAATACGATATTAGTTACAAAATGTGAGTGAAATGTAATAAATATTACATGATTAAATTTATCTAAGATTAGTATTTTTTATTTAGGCTCTGTTTTAGCAGAGTGTTGATATATGCATAAGCAAAGTGAGCGGAATAATTGAACTTAGGAATGCTAAAATGAGTATAGTCCCA
>NZ_JAVJAN010000027.1:0-55632 GCF_031344075.1 Clostridium aquiflavi | reverse complement strand
ACTCATAATACCTTTAAAACACATTATTTTAAAAGTTATCCACAAATTTTTTAATAATATAAATTCCTAAAGAATAAAAAAATTCTCAAAATCAATATATTAATTCCGAGAATTTTCTTAATATCTTTCAATAAAAACATAGGTTAAGCAAACACTATGATTTTATTAAGCTATATTTTAAATATGTATTAATATATGCAATAGGTGAGTTGACATTAAAAATATGTACTATTTTACTTTGTGCTTTTTCATATCTAAATTACTAACAACATATATAGCAATTAAAGCTAATAAAAATCCCGGTACAATTTCATAAAGATTAAATATTGGTGCTGAAAAATAGTTTTTAAATATTGGCCAAATTGCTGATGTAATCCCACCAATTAACATACCTGCTACCGCACCATTTCTAGTGATATTTTTCCAGAATAGTGATAATAAAATTACGGGGCCAAAGGCACATCCAAACCCTGCCCATGCATATGATACCAGTTTTAAAACTGAACTATCTGGATTAAGTGAAATACAAAATGCTATAAGAGCTACAACTAATACCGACAATCTACTAATTCCTATAAGCTCTTTATCTGAAGCTTTTGGCTTAATAATAGATCTGTAAATATCCTCTGAAATTGTAGAAGATATAATTAAAAGTTGAGAATCAGCTGTACTCATAATTGCAGCTAATATTGCTGATAATAATACTCCAATAAATATTAATGGAACACATTTGTGAACTAATAAAATAAATATAGTTTCAGAATCCGCACCTGTTAAGTTAGGGAAATAATAATGTCCAACAAGACCTATACCAGTTGAAGCTAAAAGTGTTATTATAACCCAAACTGTAGCTATTCTTCTTGAAATTTTAATTTCTTCTGGATTTTCTATAGCCATAAACTTTGTAATAATATGAGGTTGCCCAAAATATCCAAGCCCCCACGCAAGAGATGAAATAATTCCTACAACTGCCATTCCTATAGTTCCACTACTTGATCCAGTTATAAAACCAATATCTAATGGATTTAAAAGTGATGGATCAAAAGTTGATAATATATTTCCTACTCCACCAGCTTCTACTATAACTATTATAGGCAATACAAGTAATGTAAAAAACATTAATAACCCTTGAATTATATCTGTATAACATACAGCCATAAATCCACCTAAAAAAGTATAACTTACAACAACTAATCCACATATTATAACAGAAACTATATACGGGGTTCCAAAAACTGTTGTAAATAATTTTCCTCCTGACACAAATCCTGAGGCAGTATATGGTATAAAAAATACAAGTATGAATAACGAAGAAATTAATTTTAATGTTCTTGATTTATCATTAAATCTATTTTCTAAATAAGATGGTACTGTTATTGAATCTGAATATTTTTGAGTATCTACTCTAAGCCTTTTAGCAACTATTTTCCAATTCAAATATGTTCCAATAGCTAGTCCTAAAGCCATCCATACAGATCCTGATAAACCTGTTAAAAAAGCTGCTCCTGGAAGTCCAAGTAATAACCAGCCACTCATGTCCGAAGCTTGTGCACTTATAGAACTTCCCCAATATCCAAGTTTTCTTCCACCTAATGTATAATCTGATAAATTATTAGTTCGACGATAAAAATGTAGGCCTATACATAACATTACTACCAAATATAATGCAAATGTACCCCCAATTATTATTTTTTCATTCATTTATATAAACCTCCTAAATATAAGTAACAATTTTGTACGAATGTAACGATTTTAACAGAAAATTCATGTGAATTCAATTTTCTTAGTCAAAATAGGATTAGTATTTATATTTATAATTAATATGTCTCCTTGCTTTTTTACAAATTTTAATATATAATATTGCTAAATTTTATATTTTGCTGTGAATAGAAGTAGTAATAATAAAATGTATCTTTTAGAGAGCTATTGTATGGTGTGAAATAGTGTTACATTATTATGAACTTGTCTACGAGCTTACTTGTTAAAAACAAGTACGGGTAACTATCCGTTAAAAATATCAAGCGAGAAGATTAAATTATATTTTTTCTTCTAATAAGAGTGGTACCGCGGAATTTTGCTTTCGTCTCTTAATTTTAGAGATGAGAGCTTTTTTTTATACAATAAATTAATTCAATTGATAATTTACAATCTACAATTGACATTGAAAGAGAAAGCTTACAATTTTTTAATTGTACATATTTCTTAAGAAATATAATCCTTCATTGTCTATTGTCCATTGTCCATTGTCCATTGTTATTTTGGAGGTTAATTATGGAAAATTATAGTACTAAAATCGATGAAAAATGGCAAAAGATTTGGGAAGAAAATGAAACTTACAAATTTAACCCAGAAAATTTAGATAAGAAACTTTATACACTTGAAATGTTCTCTTATCCCTCAGGAGCTCAATTACATGCTGGTCACTGGTTTAACTATGGGCCAACTGATTCATGGGCAAGACTAAAAAGAATGCAAGGTTATAACGTATTCCAACCAATGGGTTTCGATGCTTTTGGGTTACCTGCTGAAAATTATGCAATAAAAACAGGTATACATCCTAAAGATTCTACATTTAAAAATATTGAAACTATGGAAAAACAATTAAAATCTATGGGTGCTATGTTTAATTGGGAAAATGAAGTTGTTACTTGTTCACCTGATTACTATAAATGGACTCAATGGTTATTCTTAAAACTTTATGAAAAAGGATTAGCTTACAGAAAAAAAGCACCTGTTAATTGGTGTCCATCTTGTAATACAGTTTTAGCTAATGAGCAAGTAGTTGATGGCTTATGTGAAAGATGTGATTCTGAAGTTAAAAAGAAAGATTTAACTCAATGGTTCTTCAAAATAACTGATTATGCTGATGAATTATTAGACAAATTAGATGGATTAGATTGGCCAGAAAAAACTAAATCTATGCAAAAACATTGGGTTGGAAGATCATATGGTGCACAAGTTACATTTAAAGTTAAGGATTCTGACTTAAAGTTTGATGTATTTACTACAAGAGTTGATACTTTAAATGGTGTAACTTATGTTGTATTAGCACCTGAAAATAAATTAGTTAACGAATTAACTCTTCCAGAATATAAGGACGCTGTTGAAGCATATAAAGAAGATGCAAGTAAACAATCTGATATAGAAAGACAATCATCATCAAAAGAAAAAACTGGTGTATTTACTGGTTCATACGCCATAAACCCTATAAATGGAAAAGAAGTTCCTGTATGGATTGCTGACTATGTATTAGCTACATATGGTACTGGTTGTGTTATGGCAGTTCCAGCACATGACGAAAGAGATTTCGCATTTGCAAGTAAATTTAATTTACCAATAGAAAGAGTTATTACTAATAAACAAGGTGATGAACCAGAACTTCCATTCTGTGAGCATGGAATACTTGTTAATTCAGGAAAATTTGATGGTTTAACTACAGATGAAGCTAAAAAAGCTATTGTTAGTGAACTTGAAAAAGATGAATTAGGACAAATGAAGGTTAACTTCAGATTAAGAGATTGGTTAGTTTCAAGACAAAGATACTGGGGAGCTCCTATTCCAGTTATATACTGTGATGAATGCGGAATAGTTCCAGTTCCTGAAAAAGACTTACCAGTAGAACTTCCTTATAATGTTGAGTTTACTCCAGATGGTAAATCACCACTTGGAAAATGTGAAGAATTTATAAATACTACTTGTCCTCACTGTGGTAAACCTGCAAAAAGAGAAGCGGATACTTTAGATACATTTGTATGTTCTTCTTGGTATTATTTAAGATACCCTGATAACAAAAATACTGATGCACCTTTTGATCCTGAATTAATAAATAAAATGTTACCTGTAGATAAATATGTTGGTGGACCAGAGCATGCTTGTATGCATTTATTATATGCAAGATTTATAACTAAAGCATTGAGAGATATGGGATACTTAAAATTTGATGAACCATTCTTAAGCTTAACTCACCAAGGATTAATCTTAGGACCAGACGGATTAAAAATGAGTAAATCAAAAGGAAATACAATCTCTCCAGATGACTATATTAAAGAATTTGGTGCTGATGTATTTAGAATGTATTTAATGTTCGGTTTCGCATATGTTGAAGGTGGCGCATGGAGTGATGATGGAGTTAAATCTGTTGCTAGATTTGTAGATAGAATTGAAAGAACTTTAGAATCATGCAGAGATATCATTAATGCTTCAGAAAATATTAAGACTACTATGGATTCTGAAGAAAAAGACTTAAACTTCTGGAGACATACAGCTATTAAAGGTGTTAGTGAAGATGCAGAAAAAATGCAATTTAATACTGCAATAGCAAGACTTATGGAATTTACAAATGCTCTTCATAAATATATTCAAGCTGATACTAAAAATCCTACATTCTTAAAAGAAACTGTAGTAGATTTCTTAAAATTATTAGCACCATTTGCCCCTCACTTTACTGAAGAACATTGGAACTTATTAGGTCATAACTCAACTATATTTAATGAAAAATGGCCTGAATTTAATCCAGCTGCTTTAATTAAAGATGAAGTTGAAATAGCTATTCAAGTTAATGGTAAAATAAAAGCTAAAATTATGATACCATCAAACTTAGATGAAGAAGGCATAAAGAAAGCTTCATTAGAAAACGAAACTATAAAAGCAACTACTGAAGGTAAAAATATAATAAAAGTAATTGTTATAAAAGGCAGACTTGTTAATATAGTTGTAAAATAGAAAATTTAATTATATCCTTCTTTTTAGAATTATATAATTTCAATAAAAAAAATAGTATCCTGAGAATATAACTTCTTCTGGATACTATTTTTTTATATTTGCCTTTTCCAACTTACTCAGCAACGTTGAATTTCTTTGTTAATAACCACATTTACCTCTTGTCTCAATTTTATATTGAGAGCAAGCTAAAATTGGACTATACTTTGCTAATTTCATAAACAAAAATATTCTGTGTTTTAACAGAGGTAATATTATAGTATATTAGCGTAGTGGCATTGGAATTTGCTTTTTAGAATTCTTAATAAAGATTTGTTGAATTAATTGCTTGTCCCAATGTTTCATTGGGAACATGCATTAATTAGACTAAGCTTTATTTTTAGAGTTCTTAAAGTAAATTCCTTAGTCCACGAGCTTTATACTATAATATCAACTCATTATCTTAAAACACAGAATATACTAATCTTCTTTTAATTCAAATTGTGCAACCATGTAATCTAAGCTTTCTGCTTGTGCTGTTAATTCTTCACTAGCAGCCGTACTTTCTTCTGCTATTGATGAATTAGATTGAATTACATTAGCTATATCTTCTATTCTTTCATTTATCTTATTAAGAGATTCTGATTGTTCTTCTGCTAAATTAACTATATTAACAACTAATTCAGTTGCTCCTTTAGTGTGTTCTACAACTTCTTTTAATGAGCTTGCTGTATTATCTGCTATTACTTTACCTTCATTTACAGATTCTATTGAGTTCTTAATAAGTTCTGTTGTTCTCTTAACTGCTTGTGAGCTTTGTTCTGCTAGCATTCTTACTTCATCTGCAACAACTGCAAATCCTTTACCAGCTTCCCCTGCTCTTGCTGCTTCTATTGCTGCATTTAAAGCTAATAGATTAGTTTGTTCAGCTATATCAGCTATTGTTTTTATTATATTTTGTATATTTTTAGATGAAACATCAATATTGCTCATAGCACTTAACATATCTTCCATTTGTTTGTTACTATCTTCAATATATGTAACTAATTGATTTACAATTTCATTAGTTCCATTTGCATGCTTAGCTGTACCTTTTAATTGTTCATTAATATCCCCAATTGATGCTGTTAATTCATCTATTGAACTTGCTTGATCAGATGCTCCTTGTGCTAATACTTGAGCTACTGAAGCTACCTCCTGAGATCCACTAGAAACTTGTTGTGTTGCTTCTCTTATTTGAGTAAATGTATTATTTAATGATGATACTATTTTTATTAAAGATTCTTTTATACCTACAAAATCACCTTTATATTCACCTTCTACATTTACATTAATGTTTCCATTAGAAATACTTCCTAGTACTTCATCTATTTCAGAAATATAAATTTTTAAATATTGAGCTGTATTATTTAATGCTTTAGCAACTTTTCCAAATTCATCATCTGAATTAATATTTATATTTGCACTTAAATTACCAGCTGCTACTTCATCAGCAAATATACTTATATTTGTTAATGGTTTAAGCATATTAGTTGAAAACTTATATATTGTTAAAATAACTGCTATTATAATTAATATTGCTATTATTAGCATTAATATTAATAGTTTAGTACAAATTGAGAAAAGTTCACTTTCATATACTACATTCACTACCATCCAATTAGTTACAGGTACTTTATGATAAAATGCTAGCTTCTTTCCAGTACCCATACCCAATTTAATTATACCTTTATCTTGTGATTTTATAGCAGATGATAACTTTAGCATTTCCTTATCTTCTAGTGTATTTATATTTTCTTTCATAACGTATTCTTGATTTGGATGTGATATAAATGTCCCATTATCTGCTATTAACATTCCATATCCTTTTTTCCCATATTTTAATTCTTTTACTTTATTTTCTACTACTTCTATAGCTAAGCTAGATGCTGCCCCTATTTTAGCCTCTCCCATTTCATCCTTCTTCCAAGCAATCATCATAACAACATTTCTCTTATATGCTTCAGAATATGTAGGATTTAAAATTATATCATAAGGACCATTATTATCAGAAAACTTTTTAAAACTTTCTTCTAAAGCCGCTTTAGCCCACGGAGAAGTTTTACACTCATCTGCATTTACATTATAATATCTTGCAAAAAGCTTATTTGAATTCTCTATACTTTTCCATTCATTCACTGAAATTCCATTTAAAATATGTAAGGCTGCATATTCATTAGGATATGTATTATTAACAAAAGTCCAACGTGATAAATTCAACTGGTCTATAAGAGCTATAGATTCATCATTATTTTCTAAGTTCAAGTCTGGATTAATCTCTAAAACACGCTCTAATATAGGACTTTGAGCTACTTCCTTTACTTCTGAAAGTCTTGAATTCAACCAAGTGTCAATATTATTTACAGCCTCTGCTTCCCTTTCTGACATAAGATTAACTAATTCTTTTTCTATCATATTTTTTGCAGAACCATATGTTATTGATGTTAGTAATAATAATCCAACAGCAACTATTGGTATGATTATTAACATTAATTTAGATTTTACAGATGTTTTCTTAAAATCAAGATTAATATTTTTCTTCATGATTACCCTCCTAATAATATCTATTTTAAAATGTAGCATTTGATTCAAAAATCACTATTTATTTTTGAAAGCTTTTATTGTGAAGCCATACATGATTTAATTCATTTTTATCTTTATTAAAAGTATTTCTTTTTCTAAATTCTTTTGCTGGAACTCCTGCAACTAACACATTTTCTCCTACATCTTTATTAACTAAAGAACACGCTGCAACTATTCCTTTTGTTTTTATTTTTACTCCTGGAAGTATTGTTGAATTAGAATATATTTTTGCATAATCTTCTATTACTACCTCGCTATATTCTCTAAAAGAATGATTATCTTCTTTATGAGAATGAGTAAGTATAGTTACCCCCTCACCTATGCCAACAAAATTTCCAACTTTAATTCCTCCTTTTGAATCTATAAAAGTTCCTCTATTAATAAATACATCATCACCAAATTCAATATTATCTGGTACATTAAATCTAACATTTTCTTCAGCTATAAAATTTTCTCCACAAGATTTAAATAATTTTTTAGCTAAAATCCTTCTATAAGGAATTGCAAAATTAGCTATAAGACACATGGGTGACTTGTCCAATACATCCCATAAAAAATGTAAATATCTTTTCTCCTCCGATATTCCATTTTCCGCAACTTTAGGTAAATAATCTCCATATAATTTAATTTCATCTAATATTTCAAATGGAATAGAACAATTTAAAATTTTAAAAATTTTTATCATTCCATCTTTATCTATTCCATATTGAATAATATCTTCTATCTGTTGTAATAGTTCATCTATTTTCTTCATAAGTATTTTCTCCTTACCCTTAAAATGATTTTCTTATTTGTAATAACAAAAAACTCTTTAAATACACCCCCCCTGTAAAATTATTAGTTTTCTTTTGTATTTTTATATAAAACGTATTCTTAAAAGTTAATCATCCATTTTTTCTTTTGCATTCATTAAATTACCTTTCAATGTATATTAATTTTAAGTTGCTAACACTTTAATCTACTAAAACAAAAAAGTCGCTAAGAGACTGTGGAACGCCGACTTTTTAGCTATGTACTCTTTTCAAACGTAGTGCAGAAATAATGGTGCATAATATGAATTCCTAAATAATAAAAAAGTATCTATGAATTCATAGACACCAAAATTTTAAATTATACAATTGTAAATTAACTGTATTTTGGCAACCTGACGATCATAGAAAATAAATTTTCCTTAGACTCATAAGCTTTGCGACCTTATTTTTCAATAAGTGTGCTATTATCATTCATATTTTGTTAAACACTAAATATGATAACATTATATTCCTTATAATTCAACAAAATATTTCATTATAAAGATAATTATAGAAATAAATCTTACTTTATCTTTACTTTTAAAAATAAAAGTAATAAAAAAACCTATGTATAATTCATATCTTTTTAATAATGAAGTATACATAGATTTTTTTGTGATATTAAAATATATTTTTATAATAATTATATTTCTATATCGTTATTTAAAATTTTTTTAAATTCTTTAAGTACATCTCTTACTTTATCTTCCTCTAATTGTTTATAGTTCTTTATATATCCTGATGTATCAAGAGATACATATAAATTTTTACTCATTTCAATCCAATTTTCTGGAATATATACCCATAAAACTTCTTCATAATTACAACTTAAAAGAAAATGTTCCATTCCCCAAAATGAATACTCTTCTATTTCATGTAATTTATTAAATGTATTATAGTCTTCTACTACTTTTAATTCCAATTTATATTCATATATATCAACATAGAAAAAATCGAATTTTTCTGGTTTTGCTTTAAATGCATCTCCATGTATAATTTTAACTTTTTTATTTTCTCCAAAGTTTTTCTTATACATTTCTATTACTTCTTCACTAATTTCATATACTATAACTTGATTTACCTTAGTTTTTTTTGCAATCTTATCTACTACGTATCCAAGACCAAGACCTACAATTCCTACTTTACCTTTAGCAAATTTTATTGCTTGATAAGAACTTTCTATTTCTTTTGGCGTAATACGCATAAGGCTTTTATCATCTTTTAATAATTGTATTATAGGTAAATCATATTCTTCTGTATTTTCATACATATATCCTTGAAGTTTTATTCCCTTACTACTTTTCTTTTTTATACAATAACGTCCAAGGCTATACTCATTTATAAGAGAATTATATTCTTGTACTTCTTTTACTATAAAATCTTTATTATACGGTTTCATAAATTTTTCCCTTCTAAAACTAATATAAAACTTATTATATAAATTATTATTAATAATATAAACCCTTTTAATACTTAAAATTATAAATTTTAACCTTAATACTTTAAAGAGATAAATTACTGATAAATTATATCATACTTTATACCTCCAAACTATATTTTATATGATTTATAATCTTTTTATTTTGTATCTTGTATGATATACTTAATTCATTAACATTTTTGTTAATCATTTTAATTTAAGTAGGTGATTTATATGAAAAACATTACTATAAGCGAAGAAGCTTATAATGAATTCAAAGGTTTTTTAGATGATAATAACATATCTGATTTTAATATTAGAATAAATTTTGCTGGTGCTGCTTGTAGCGGTCCAATATTTAATATCTCAGTATCTCAAGCTACTGATACTGATGTTGTAGAAAAAGTAAATGATGTATCTTTCATCATGGAAAAAACTTTAATAGAAGAATTTGGTGGCTTTATAATACTTTCTACTAATGAAAATGAAGGTAGAGGTCTTACCTTAAAACCAGTTATAGCTCCTGCTGGAGGCTGTGGTGGTTCATGTAGTGGATGTCACTAATATATACAATACAACTACTTAAATTAAGTAGTTGTATTTTTTTATTTACCTTCGTTAATAATATCTATATTATTAACATTTTCAATATTACTTACACTCAATTGAATATTCGAATACTCATCACTAATGTCATATATCCCTTGTAACATATCAATCCAATAATTATTTCTAATACTTTTCTTTTCTCTATCTACTCCAGTAAAATTTGATAATTTTGTAGAATTAAACTCTTCAAAATAATGATATATTTTTTCTGCTAACTCATTCATAACAACAAAATCATCCAAATAATTTTCATTTAATATTAAACCAGATTCTCTATTTTTCATAGCTTCATTTAATACAATAAACATATATTCTTTTATTCTGCCATGTACATCATTTTGTATTATTTTTTTAGTTTCTATTTTTTTAGAAAATATTGAAAAACTGTTTGCTTTATATTCCCCATACTGTTCCCATAATTCTATTGTATCATTTGCAATAATTTCATAATTCTTATAGAGCTTTAATAATTCTTCATTTTTTATGCACCCTTGATCTATGCTCATATTAAGAATGTCCATGTTGCTTTCATTTCTTTGTCTTATATCTTCGATATTAAGTTGAGATTCCCTACTAATTCTATATTTATAATCTCTTATATTAACATAGCTAAAAATATTTATTATTAAACTAATAGCAAATAATACAGTTATAATAATGGCATAATCTCTTACTTTAAATTTTTTACTCACACTTCCCCTCCTTAATTGCTTATGCACATATCAATAATCTGCTTAAACAGGTCATTTTAATTAATTACTTACTTGTTATCTAGCCCAATCATGTATTACTGAATTAACCATACGTAACCCAATATTTCCTTCAACTTTTTCTTTCTTATCACTGCTTATTCTCTTTACTGTTCCATAATGATTTTTTAATGAAAATTCTTCTGAACCAATTAACACCCATATTATTCTTTTATTCAACGGCTTTATATCTAATTCCTTTTCTCCTACACCATCTGTAAAATAAATTAATACAGCATTTCTTAAATTATTTTCTAATATATATCTAAATACCGGAGTAAAGGCAGTTGATCCATTATTTTCACTTCTCTTTTTTATATCTTTTGGACTTCGTAATTTGTATACTCTTTTAATGGTATCATCACATTCTATTATTATTATATCATTATTTATAGTTTTACTAATCTCTAATATTTCAACCAAAATTTTATGTAAAGTATCATCACTCATACTTGCACTTATATCAATTGCAACTATTAATTCTGAGTTGTTTTTTGGTAACCTTCCTCTCAAATCTAATCTATTAGGTTGCCTCCTATTTCTTCTAGTTGTAGTTTTTTTATATCCATTTTTTACAGATGGTAATAAATTTTTTAATATTCTTTGCCAAGATATCTCTGCGTTTTCACTATAAGCTAAAATTATCTCTTCAATATCACTTGGCATATTTTTATCACATATGCTAACTGCTGTTTTCTTCGTTAAACTTTCAATGTCTTCTTGAGATACATCTATTTCTTCCCATATATCATGAGCATTCTCTAAATTAATTTCATCTAATGACTCTTCTTTGTCAATTTTAGGGTCCTTTATTCTTGACTTAATTGATTTATAAATTTCCTCTGCATATTCTTCTGCACTTCTATCTTCTTTTAAATTTAAATTATATTCCATATTTATAGAATTAATCTTTTTACTCCAAGGTGGAAGATTTTTTATATATTGATTTATCGAAATATCTAGTGCAGTATTTATAGCTTCTTTACTTAATCTTTCTTTCATTTTTCTCTCTCTAGAAAAATGTGAATACATTATATGATAAATCTCATGCTTAAATAATGCTGACATTTCTTTTTTTTCACACTGTAAAAATAATATAGGGTTAAAGTACATGTTAAATCCACTTCTTTTAGGAATAGTAGCTATAGGTGATTTCAACTCAATTCTTATTTGCCTTTTTACTCTTAACATAAATTGACCAAAAAATGAATCTTCACTTTCTAATAAATCAAGAATAACCTCTTCAACTAGTTCAAAGAAACTCCTTATATACATATTATCAAATTCATCAATACTTTTTATATTATACGCTTTTTTTAAAAGTTCTTCTTTTTTATTATTAAAATCCACCTAACTCCTCCTTTCGATTGTATTCATGTCTATTTAATGCAACTATACTTAATATTTAAACTTAACGACTCTTCTAAGCTTTACCTATATACATATTAACATTTTACTGAAAATATGCTATTTGATAAATATGTTAAAAAAGCTTTCTATAAATTCATCTTGATTTAATAACAATTCATATAACCCATCTTTATGGTCTTTCTTAATTTCTTTCATTATTCCAAGTCTTAAATCTCTAGGATATAAATCTAACACCTTTGAAAATAATATTAAATTCTTTTCTGAAGAATTTCTTTCTACAAATAAGATTGCATTTTTAGCTAATATATATAATCTTGAGTGATTTTCATTTTCTAACTTTTCCTTTAAATCAAAACTTAAAATTTCATTTTCAAATAACTCTTCAACTTTGATCAGTGGTTTTCTTATATGAAGTATAAAATCAGCAAAATCATTACATATATTAGGTCCAACATTTCCTCTCACTGTATTTAAAAATATATTAAAATCATATTTATCCTTGTTATTTAAATACACCTCATAAGCTTTAGATATTCTATGCCAGCTTCTTGGAGTTGCTTTTATGCTTTCCATTGAGTTTGGCGTATGTAAGTATTGAGGAAATGTAGATATAAATTCTATTATGTGTTCATGAATATTCCCATCTGTACTCATTCCCCATTTTATCCATTCCTTTACGTCAGATTGCATTTCTAACCATACAAATCTATCTTCTTGAGCTGGATCCATATCTACTACTTCATATTGACTGTCTGAAAATCCATCATATTTATTTGATGGATTCATAGCTGCAATAACTTTCACTCTTTCATCTAAAACATAACCATTTATCTCTCTGTTTAATATAAGGTTCATAAGCTCCTGTGAAACTGCGTGATCACATCTATTTAATTCATCAATAAATAATATAACCCCATTTATATCATCTTTACATAATAAATTTTTTACCTCTATCAACTTATTATGTGTTGCATACACTACCTCTCTATTTTCTACTACAGGCAACCCCCCTATTTCTCCCTCTTTTAAAAGATTTGCGTCTATAGTAACTAATGAATAATTATCATTTTTAGCTATCTCTCTAACTAATGATGTTTTTCCTATTCCACTTTCTCCAATTATTAATGGTACATCCTTTGAATTCATAACTAAATCAGCTGTTTTTAAAGTTTCTGTATAATTCAAAATATCTTCCCCCTTTATTGCATGTAATATTTTTTATTACTTAAAATTAATTATAATTCTCATCTCATTTATATAGCTTAACATTACATAGATAATTTATAATCAACTAATATTTTCTTTGCATTTTTAGATCCATATTCCCAGACAAAATTAACTTTATCCATTTCTAAGATTTCTAATTCTAAAAAATCTCTCATGTATTTTTCTTCTATATTTTCATTTTTTATCTTATCCATTAAAACTTCTATAACTAAATCTATATCTATATTTTCATAAATATATTTAACAACATTTATATTTTTATAAATAAATAATTTTACTTCATCTAAATCATAATTAGAAATATAATTTATTCCTTCCTCATGTGATGCAATAGCTGCTAATTTTGCATTTAAAGTTGGGTTTTTTATATACCTAATTGCCGAATAATAATTTTTAATAGCTGTTAATTGTACTTCTTCTGACGGATTTTCTATATATTTAATAGCATCAAAATCTCTTTCAACAGCTAAAATTTGCAATTCTTCAGATGGATTTTTTATAAATTGAATTGCCCATCCCTTAGTATTAATAGCTTCTCTTATTATTTTTTCTGTTGGATTTTTTATATATTTTAATGAATTCCATAATGCTTTTACACATATAGCTCCAACATCTTCATAGACATTATCAATATATTGTATTGATAATGGACTACCTTTTATTGCTTCTAACTGCACTTCTTTACTTGGATTTTCAATATATTTTATATTATTTGCATTATTTTTAACTATAAATAAATTAAGCTCATCATCTATATATCTAATTTCTTTAATATATTCTGGATTTTCTTTTAACTTTTTCATTAATTCTTTTCCTATCATGATTATATAATCCTTTCTTTTGAAATTTTACCTATTATTAAAGCTATGTTTGATATACTATCAAACATAGCTTTAATATTATTCTCTATATTTTTCAACATCTTTTTTAACATAAAATAATAAGTTATCCAATTCCCAAATTTCTCCGTATTGAATAAGTTTATTTAAAGTCTTTTCATGTCTTGCTGCTTCTGCTTCTTTACCTAATGAGCTTAAAGTCAATAAAGAGTTCATAATATTTGAAATTATGCTAGATTTCACTTCAAAAAGCTTTTGGGCATCTTTTATTTCATCTTTTATTTGTAGCATTTCTTCATCTAATTTAAAAGCTGCATCAGCTGAACTTTTAAGTTTTTCTTTCAACTGAGTAGGTATGTTTTGTTTATATTTATAATTAAGCGAATGTTCAATAGTAGCCCAAAAATTCATAGCCAAAGTTCTAATTTGGAACTCTGCAAGAATATCTACTGGTCCTTCTGCCATATTTACTTGATATTTTATTATCATGTGGTAGCTTCTATAACCACTTTCTTTTACATTTCTAACATAGTCTTTTTCATAAAGAATTTGCATGTCCTTTCTTCCACGCAATAATTCTACAACTTTAGTTATATCATCTACAAATTGACACATTATTCTTATTCCAGCTATGTCTTCTAATTCATATCTAACTTGATCTATAGGTATTTCAAATTTATTAGCTTTTTCTAATATACTAGAAACTTCTTTTACTCTGCCAGTAACAAACTCTATCGGTGAATATTCATTTTTTCTTCTATATTCTTTTCTTATAGACTTTAATTTTACCTTAAGTTCCTCTACTGCTTGCTCATACGGCATTAAAAAACTTTTCCAATCGTTTATTGCCATAAATACCATCCTTTTAAATATCATTCATATTTATTATATCAAAAACTTTAGATTATGTGTAATTATTTATCTAATTAGAATTATTTTTTTTAATAGTATATTGTGGTATAATTTAATGGTTAAAATTATAAATTTAATAAAAGTAAATTATAATTTGACATGTAATTTATATTGAGGTGAAATAAAGTGTGTGAGGCAGAAATAAGAAAACATTTATTTCTAAAGCAAGTGCATTGTCCTATATGTGAATTTAAATTTAAAGTTAATGCTGTGAAAGTTAATTCGCCAAGGATACTATCTAAAGATTCTGATTTTTTCATAAGATATTCTTCACCAAATCCTTATTTTTATGATATATGGATTTGTAACAATTGCGGATATGCTTCTATGAAAATAGATTTTTTTAAGATAAAAAAACATCAGAAAGAAATTGTTTTAGAAAAGATAAAACCTTTATGGAAACCTAGAGATTATCCAGATATAATTACTGCAAGTATTGCTGTTGAGCGTTATAAACTTGCATTAGTGACTTCTGTAATATTAAACTCTAATTATAGCAACAAAGCTATGATTTCTTTAAAAATTGCTTGGATGTATAGACTTTTAGGTGATATACAAAATGAATTGCATTTTTTAGAAAAAGCATTAAAAGGTTTTAATGAAGCATACATTGTAGAATCATTTCCCATGTATGGTCTTCAACGTGATTCTACAATGTATATTTTAGGAGAACTAAATAGACGACTTGGTAACGATTCAGAGGCCCTTATATGGTATTCTAAAGCTATAACAACTATTGGGGCTTCATATAAAATAAAAGAATTAGCTAGAAATGGTCGAGATTTAATAAAAGCAAACGATAATTAATATAATTAAAGACTTTAGAACTATAAATAAAGGGGGATAAAATCTTATGGGATTTTTTCAAAACAAAAGATATACAGAAGATAAGACTTTAGAAAATACACAAAATATCACTTTACCACAGACTAATGATAATTCAGAAATTAGTAAAATAGGTACAGGTCTTTCTGAATTAAAAATTGAAAGTTCTAAAATTCATAACTCTATTAACGATATTAATTCATCTGTATCACATTTAGCAAACTTATCAATGTCTGAAAATCATGAAGCAAACCATGCAACAGATTTATTACATGATTTTAGATCTAATATGGAAGAATTAGCATTAAATGTTGCTAATGTTCATGGACAAGTATTAGATACAGATAAAGTCGCTGATAATGGAATTGTATCAATTGAAAATTTAGATACATCATTAAATGAATTACAACATATGTTTACAGTTTCAACTAAAACTATAAATGCTTTAGTTAGTAAATTAGAATCTGTAAATATGATAACTGATTCTATCAGTCAAATAGCTAGTCAAACAAATCTTTTATCATTAAATGCTGCAATAGAAGCTGCAAGAGCTGGTGAAGCTGGTAAGGGATTCTCAGTTGTTGCTGGTGAAGTAAGAAAACTTGCAGAAAACTCAAAATTAGCGGTTCAAAGTATAACAGATATATTAGAAGAAATTAAAACAGATATAATTCAAGCATCAGAAGCTATGAATTCTGGAAATTCCGCTTTAGCTGTTCAACATACTTCATTAAATGCTACAAAAGGTAGTTTTAGTAATATTAAATCTTCTATAGAAGAAACTATTGATGAAATTACAACTTGTATAGGAAATCTTACAACTGCTTCAAATAAAAAAGATGATGTTATTAATTGTGTTGAAAAAGTAAATGATATTGCAAGAAAAAATTCTGAATTAACTCAAGAAATTGCGTCTAAATTAGATGTTCAATCAGATTCTTTAGATAACTTTAACAATACATTAAACAACCTAAGTAAAAGTATTACTAAATAATATATTAAATTAAAGCTAACAAAAAAGAAAAGATGTAGACTACCTCTACATCTTTTCTTTTTATTATTAAAATAAATTTAAATTACAAAAAGTATATTTTAAAAATGAGAATACTTTTATTTGCAAAATATGAATACTATAAATTAAATATTTAATTTTTATTTTCTACTTCTTTTAATTCCCTTGCCAGTATATAAAATTTCATATAACGATGATGTTTTATCCCAAGTAAATTTATCAACTATTCCTGTTACTTTTAATCCAAACTTCTCCTGTAGTTCTTTAACAGCATTTTCCGTTCTTTTATCAAATACACCATTTTCTATAATTTGATTTGATAAATAATTATTTTTAGCAAGAATATTTATATACTTTTGAAAAACTGTGACATACCCGTCTCGATCTCCTAATTCTAAATCAAAACCTGGATAATCATATAATATATCAGATTTATTAATATTTTGTCCACCATCTAAACTATTGTATACTGATATTAATTTTTTCCAATCATTTACGCCAATTTTTCCATCTACATTCAATCCAAAATTTTTTTGAAAGGCTATTACGGCATTTTTAGTTTTTTTCTTAAATATTCCATCTACTTTTATCTTAGGTATCTCTTTATAAAACTCAGATATGGCATTTAAATAAGTTTGTACCCATCTAACATCATCGCCATATAAATTTTCTTTTAACACATAACCTGGATAATCAGCTGAATAAATCTTTTCTTCTACATTAGACTTTTCTGAACCTCTATAAATTTCATATATCTTATTCCAAGTATTTAATCCTACTACCCCATCTTGAGCTAATCCAAATAATCTTTGAAAAGATAACACAGCATTTCTTGTCATATCTCCAAATATTCCATCTGCATTAATACTTGGTATATTGTATGATTTAGATATAACTGAAAGATATGTCTGCATTTCTCTAACTTTTTCTCCTCTTGAGCCATAACTTAATAAATAACCCGGATATTTTCCATCAAATTCTTCATTAAGGCCTTGTTGTCCAGTTCCTTTAATCAAATCTTTATATACATAATATATTTTATTCCATGTATTTATCCCTATTATTCCATCTGGAACTAGTCCAAATAACCTTTGAAAAGCTATAACAGCATCTTTTGTCATTTGACCAAATATTCCATCTGCCTTAATACTTGGTATATTATACGATTTAGATATAACTGAAAGATAACTCTGAACTTCTTTAACTTTTTCTCCCCTTGAACCATACTTTAATAAATATCCTGGATACTCTCCCCCTGAATCTGGAGGTGGATTTTCTCCATCAATTTCTGGCTCTTGATCAAGCTCTGCTAATCTTTTTACACCAACATAAATAGATGATATTCTATACCAAGTAGCTCTTCCTACAATACCATCTTGAGTAAGATTAAAAACTTTCTGAAATACTTTTACTGCATCTTCAGTTATTTTATCAAACTTCCCATTTTCATATGGTATTTTAGGTATTGCAGGAAAATTTTTAGATATTCTATTTAATTGTTTTTGTATAACCTTAACATTATTATTTTCATCATTAAGTCTAAGAGGTGTTCCTGGATAAGATTCTGGTATTCCTTCAATCATAGTTGCTCTAACTAAAGTTTTATCATAGCCAAAATAATATTGAAGAATACCTAAAGCTTTCATACCAGCATTTGCTAAATCTACAGTTCCCCATTGAGATAACCCATCACACTTAACTGTTGTACCATTGCAATACTGTGCAAAGAATGGGGTTTTGTTCCCAATAGTTATAATATATTCACTAAAAATTTCATCTACTATTTTGCTTATGTTATCAAATATATTTCTACCTTTTATAAAATATTGATCATACGCAGTTGAATTAGTGATTTGAAATGAATATCCCTTGCTTCTATACCATTCTGTATAAATTCTATTTAATGCAAATGATATTTGACAATATATATTTGCTTTTAATGATTCTTCCGGCCATGTTGGATATATTTCACTTGAAGCAACATTTTTAATATAATCAATAAACCCTACCGTCACATTTTCAGCAGCTGAACTTGGCGTTCCTAAGTGTACAACAATAAATTCAGGTATATATGGCTTGTCTAAAACTAAAGGCTCAGCCATAGAACCTACTTGTCTATCCCTTTTTGCATTAAGTACAAGCTGTTCCGGCGAAATAATAATTTTTTCTGCTGAAGCATTAAAAGTACTCTCTTTATCTTCTTCAATTAGCTCAATATTCTGTATAGAAGTTATTTCTTCAAAAGCACTTACTCCCTCAACAATAACTTCTTTAAAATTTTCAGATAGCACATCTATATTATATACAGAATATGGGATAGTACCTTCTTCATATGGCTGCTGAGACAAACTTTTTTCAGGCGTAGTTACTTCTATTAATTCACTTCTACCACTAACATCAAATGCATTATCTTTCTCATAAACTACATTTCCATTTTCAGCATTAGTAATTATGAGTTTTCCCTCAGTTTTAGGTAAAGCTTCCTTAACCTTAAATATTCTTACTAATATATATCCCTTTCCCAAAATGTTCTCCCTATAAAATTATTACTACTTATATTAAGTTATACACCGTATATATAAATAGTTCTTAATGACTATAATTTAAAATAACTCTAAAGGTTATTAATTAAATTACAACTTATATAGAAAATCTTACAACTACTTAACATAAAAAATAGCTGTGCCACGTCCACTTAGTTGATGATATTTCATACACTTCACATCTCTCACTCCATTAATATAACTAGATTTTAAATTGAAAACATTTAATACTTTCCTAGACATAAAAAAAGATGTTGAAAAAATATTTTTTCAACATCTTTATTCTATAATCAGCTTTGGATTAAAATCAAGATAATCTGCTGATGATAATATATATTCTATTCCATCTAAATCACCATCTAATAAATTACCTTTTAATGATGGGCCGTGTAGGTGTCCATATATAACTTTCTTTACACCATATTCTTTAAATATTTCTAAAAAGGCTGATTTTTCAAACTTATCATTAGTTGGAGGATAATGAATCATAACTATAATATCTTCATATCCATTACTTTTTGCTGACTCTAAAGATAATTTCAATCTTATTTGTTCTCTACTATAAATTTTTTCATCCTTAGATGAATACTTATCTCCCCCAGGACAGATCCAACCTCTTGTACCACAAATGGCATAATTTTTATAAGTATAAAAATTATTTTGAAGAAATTTGGTATTTTCATATAGTTTATTTAATTTAGATATACTTCCCCACCAATAATCATGATTTCCTTTGCTTATAATTTTTTTACCTGGTAAAGAATCTATCCAGTCTAAATCAAACTTGCTATCGCTTTCCTTAAGTGACCATGAAATATCTCCTGCTATTAATACCATATCATCATCGTTAACTTTTTCTAGCCAATTTTTCTTTATTTTTTCACAATGCCCAACCCAATTTTCCCCAAATATATCCATTGGCTTTTCAACATTCATTGCTAAATGCAAATCTGAAATAGTATAAAGTGCCATTAATTTATCACCTTTCCGTTTTTTACACAATTATAGTGTTTTATCTATATCAGTTACAAATGCTATTACATGAGCTACTGCCTCATACAACTCTGTTGGTATTTCATCTCCAACATCAACGTTACATAACAAATTTGCTAACTCTTTATTATAAACTATGGGAACTTCATTTTCTTGTGCCTTTTCTATTATTTTATCTGCAATATGTCCCATTCCTGATGCTGCTATAATTGGAGCTTCAGTATTATTTAATTCATATTTAAGAGCTGCTGCTTTTTTTCTTTCAGTCATATATACTCACTCCATAAACAATTTACACTCAAAATATATCTACTTTATTATACCTTAATATCAATATTTGAGATACTTAAATCATTAAAAAATTTGCCACAAGTTACTAAGTTAATAGGTTCTTCTCTTAATGAAACACTAACTTCTGTAACTAGTCCTAGTGTTTCTAATCCGGATTTTAATTTACTCTTATTTTTACTTATTATATCTACATACTTATTATCACACTTTAAATTTATATCTATCCTATTATCTTTTAACGTTAAATATCCATCAACATCACCTAAATGTATAGTTTTAACATTAACAACCATTTTTACATTAGTTTTATCTATTTTCTTTCCATCTTTTCTGTTGTCTTTTATAATTAGTTTGCAAGGATATTCTTCTGCATTAACAGGAACTTGAAAATTTAAATAATAATACTGTTCACTTATAGAATTAAATACTTTAAATTCTCCAATATTACCTTTTATCATTTCCATAACCTTCTCATAACCTACTGCTTTATTATCAATATTGTTTATTATATCTTTTACAATATTTTTTACCTCATTAAATTTGTTTACCATTTCTTGTTTTATCAAATCTTTATTTGAGAAGTTTTCAATATCTTTTGAATATAAATTATTAAGATCAGGTTTTAATTGAGAAATTTGACTTTTATCAAACTTAACTGCTTCTTGTTTTATATCCTGTTCATTTATGTTAGTTTGTAATTTATATTTAATAAGATCATTAAATCTTTTAAATTCTTCATCAGTTAAATTTACTTCTTTATTTAAAATTTTTCCTAAAGTATTCTCTAATAAATTTTTACCATCTATAACTTTACTCTCTAGACCGTTAGATTTTATAGTTTCATCAGATAATCCTTTAGCTGATAATTCATTTTTGATTAAATTTACTATATCACTGTCTTCAAATTTTGATGTTAATGAAATTAATCTATTAAATTCTTTCGTTGTTAAATTCTCAGCTCTAGAATTAATTATATCCTTTAAATAATCATTTAAAATTCTCTCATTGTCACCAGTAATACTCTTTAGTAATGATACAACACTAACTTTATTCTTTGAAACATCATTTGAATCATATATTTTAGATATTAAAGAATTTTTATTATTATTTTTTAAAAATTCATTATTTATATTTTCTTTATTTATATTTTCTTTATTTAAATATTCTTTATTAGTTATTATCTCTTTATTTTGTATATCTTTTAAATTTGATTGTGAATTATCTAACTCCTGAGATAATTTATATAATAATTTTTCTATTGATAAATCACCCTTAAAAAGCTCATTAAAGCTTTTTATATTTTCTGTTGAAAATTCCATATTGTTTTCTAAAAATAATAATATTTCATCACTTGACATATTTTTAAAATTACTGAAAAATTCCACAAGATTTTGTTTTATAAATTCTCCCTTAGGAGTATTTATATCAATCCCTTTACTTTGAAGATAATTTTGTATAAAATCATCTATATTGTCTGAGCTTAAGTTTATATTTTCATTGAATTGAATTAATCCTTTAATTTTATTTATATTATCCTTAGTTAAGGGTATATTATGTTTAATCATTTTTTCTAATATATTTATATCTTCTTTAGATAAACCTTCTTTATCAATTATATCTTTAAATACTTCATTAGAGACCTCTTCACCTTTTTGTTCACTGGATACTAATTTTAATTTTAATTTTCCATCTTTAAAATCTTCTACTTGAAAATTTACTAGTTTAAGATCATCTAAGTTAACATTTCCATCAAGTTCTGCAATGAACTGCCATCCATCTGATAATCTTATAGTAACATCTTTACCTTCTCCCTTAGATACAATTCTTCCACTAAATTTTTCCCCTACTGAAAAAGTTAATTTACTAGAAAATTTTCTCGTATTACTATTATTATAGACATTATTTACATTCCAAATACCTGGCATTTATTTATTCCCCCCTTTAATCATAAATTATATATTAAACAAACCGTAAAATTATTTTTTCTAACTATCCTATTTATTTATCGTTATAATAATGAATAAATTAACATATAAGAAATATAATTATAATATATCAAAATCTTAATAACCATTAAATTACCTAAAAAAATAGGATTTGAAATAATTTTTCAAATCCTATTTTTTAATTGCAATATGTTATTTTTAAAACAAATATTGATATTTTAGTATAAGTGCACATTGGCATTATAGCTTTACTATTGTATTTCTATTTTATTATAATTTTTCTTACCTCTTTTTATTAAGGCAGATCCATCTTTAAAATCATCTTCGTTTAACGTTCTTGTTAATTCAGTGATCTTTTCTCCATTAATAGATAAACCACCTTGTTCTATTAATCTTCTTCCTTCTTTTTTAGATGGAACTATTTTAGCCTTAGCTATTACATCTAAAACTGTTGAACCTAAATCTTCTTTAGCTATAGTTACTGTTGGTACATTTGACATGTCAGCACCACCTGAGAATAAAGCATTAGCTGCTTCTTCTGCTTTCTTAGCTTCTTCATCTCCATGAACAAGTTTTGTAACTTCATAAGCAAGAATTTTCTTAGCTCCATTAATTTCAGCACCTTCTAAGGCACCTAATCTTCTTACTTCATCCATTGGTAAGAAAGTTAATAATGCTAAACATTTTTCTACATCTGCATCATCAACATTTCTCCAATATTGATAGAAGTCAAATGGAGATACTTTATCAGCATCAAGCCATAATGCTCCACCAACAGTTTTACCCATTTTTTGTCCTTGGCTATTAGTTAATAATGTACAAGTCATAGCCATTGCATCACCTTGTGCTTTTCTTCTTACAAGTTCAACACCAGCAATCATGTTAGACCATTGATCATCTCCACCAAGTTCCATCTTACATCCATATTTTTGATTTAAAACATAAAAATCATATCCTTGCATTAACATATAGTTAAATTCTAGGAATGATAATCCTTTTTCTAATCTTTGTTTAAAACATTCTGCACTTAACATTCTATTAACTGAGAAATGAACTCCTACTTCTCTTAAAAAGTCAACATAATTAAGATCTAGTAACCAATCTGCATTGTTTACTATTAAGGCTTTATCATCAGAAAAGTCTATAAATCTTTCCATTTGTTTTTTTATAGAATCAACATTATGTTGTATTTGTTCCTTAGTAAGCATTTTTCTCATGTCAGTCTTACCACTTGGATCTCCAACCATTGCTGTTCCGCCGCCTAATAAAGCTATTGGTCTATGTCCTGCTCTTTGCATATGAGCCATAAACATCATCGCTATAAAGTGACCTACATGTAAACTATCTGCTGTTGGATCAAATCCTATATAAAAAGTTACTTTCTCATTTTCTAATAATTTTCTTGTTTCCTCTTCATGAGTAAATTGTTTTATGTACCCACGATCAAGTAACTCATCTAATATATTTGCCATTACTATAAACCTCCTAAATTATTGAACTAAGTTCAATTATCTACTATTATATACATTTAACTTACAATATTTATAGTATATCGTTATCCTTATATTTTGGCAACAATTCAAAAGTTAATAATTAGACTTTGTTTTATGTTAGTATTGATATATGCATAAACAAAGTGGTCTGAGTAATTAAAACAAAACCATGCTTAAAGAGAAATAACTTATAATTTCATACCTACTACAAAATCAAGTTTTAACTTAAAGCATGGTTTGATTATTGGTAATATTTTAAATAAATGTTGATATTATAGTATAAACATGTTCTTGAAATAGTCAATAAATATTTATCTATAAACTATTTTTAATTCTACCACTTCCTTTTATATCTATATCTACCTCAACATTAAGTTCTACTTTAGATAAATAGTCTTCTTCTTTTTCATATCCATATTTTTGATTTAATAAATTCACTACTTGCAATATATCTACATTTTTTTCTCTATACTCATTAAATGTATCTTTTAGATGTGTTTTTATACTTTCTTCCTCTAGTTCGCAAATACTATTTAAAAATTCCTTATCCACTATAAATTTACTTTGTGATTCAGCAATATTAGTTTTTAATTTAAGTTTTTTATTTAATATTATCTTATCATTAGAATAATCTACAGATGTTTTTATTTTAGAATTTAGTATTTTTAATGTTATAAAATTATTTTTAGAATCTGGGTTTACAACTTCTAATATTCCACTTTTAATATTATTTGTTAACAAATTATAACTTAATGTATTTAGCGTATCTATTTTTCCAATCATTCTATCATTTTGAATTATTGTTCCGCCACCTAATTCTATCTTTTTATCACGTGCATCTTCCTTTAATTTTAATGTACTCATAATAGATAAATTATTAGGTAATAGCCTTTGAAGCATATAAGCATTTGTATCCAATTTTATTACTTTTGAAGAATTTTCATTTTTTTCTACTAAATCATCTAAAAATAATCCTAAATACTCTTCATCACTACTTGACAGTTCTAAAAGTTTATCAACATCATCAAAATAAGTAAACATATTAGGGGTTATTGGAAACTCAGGATCATTATTTATTAAATCTATATATTTCTTTATTCCATTTTTAACAGCATTACCTGTAAAAATATATGCTCTATTTTGCGTAAAATTTAATTTAAAGCTAGCTGCCATATTGACATCTCTAATTGCTTCTAAAGCAGTTTTGCCTTGACCTTTATATATTAATCTTTTTCCTTTTTCAATACTCTCATTAGCATTTCTAAACGCTTTAACACAGTCTAAATACAAAACAACATTAGAATTTTCATCTTCATCAAATATAATACTTGTTACAAAAGTAACCTTATTTATATCATGATAGTTAAAACATGAAATCATAGAAAAGGATATTAAAATTACTAATAAAATTATAAAAGCTCTTTTAATTTTCATTATGTTTCTCCTTTCCTATTATTGTCTTAGAAATTTTACTTAATCTGCCTCTAAATATTGTATCTCTAAATTTATAAGTTGTATCTGTTGCAATAGGAAATAAATATGAATATCCTCCTGTTTCTAAATCTGATATATTACTTAATATAATTATAAATGACATAAAAAATCCTGGTAATCCAAATAATGCACTAAGTGTTACGACACCTATTGACCAAATAGAAATTGCTCCATATACTTTAGGAATCAAGAAGTAACTTAATGTACTTAATGCAACTATAATTATTGTTATTCTCGATGCTATACCTGCTCCTACTGCTGCATCTCCAAGTATTAATGCTGAAACTATACTCATAGCTCCACCAATTGGTTGTGGCAATCTTAATCCTGCTTCTTTAATAAGCTGAAAAGCTAGCATCATAATTATAACCTCAAAAAATGTTGGAAATGGCACTCCAGCCCTTGCAACAGCTAATCTAAATGTAAACATAGGGGTCAGCAATGAAAAATGATGTGTAACAACAGCTATATATAAGCCTGGCATAAATGTAGCTAAGAAAAAAGCAAGCCACCTTAATATTCTTAAAAAATTCACAAAAATTCTATTTAAATAATAATCATCTGGAGTTTGAAAATTTTCTAAAAAGAAATATGGAATTGTTAGAACAAATGGAGTTCCATCTACTAATACAGCTACCCTTCCTTCCATTATTTTAGCTGCTACTTCATCTGGCTTTTCAGTATATCCAACAGTATCAAATAATGAATCTTTTTTTCTCAGCTTAGCTTCTATATAATTAGTATCTAGTATAAAATCTAAATGCAAATTATTAATAGTTTCTTTTACTTCATTTATTAAATAATCTGGCGCTACTCCTTCTATATAGCATAAGCATACAACTGTTTGAGATTTTTCTCCAACATATAATGGTTCAAATTTCAAATCAGAGTTTTTAATTTTTCTTCTTATTAATGAAATACTATTAACAAATAATTCATTAAATCCTTCTCTTGGTCCCTTTACTACTGACTCTGTAACAGGAATGCTTATACCTCTAGTTGGAAACCCCTTTACCTCACAGAAAATCATTCTTTGTTCATTTTCAAATGTTAATACTATATCTCCTGATAATATATGCAATACTGCATCGTCCAAATCTTTAACATTACCTACTATATTTATTTCTAATACTTTAGTAACAATATCATCTAATGTATTACATTCATAACTATAATTTTTCAGTGGACTTACAATATAATCACTTATAAATTGTGAATTACACAATGTATCAATAAATATCAAAGTTGCTTTTCCAAGCTTAGTATCAACATCCCTATATTTTACATCAAATGCTTTCTCAAATCTTTTTTTAAAGTAATTTAAATTTTCATTCATAAATACATCACCTAAAAATATTATCTCTCTTAAGTGGTTTAATATTCATTTTTTTGTTAATACTAAAATCAAGGTATTATTTTGATAAAAATAATCAAAATATAATTTGAGTAATTATTTAATCATAATGGTAAATTTATAAATTATTATATATAGTACTTAAAAGGGGAGAATCTCGAATGAAAAATTATTTATCAACTAAACATTGCATAATTTTAATATTAGCAACTACATTAATTAGCATTAGAACTTATAGTTCATTCTTTATAAAATACGGTAAACAAGATACTTGGATATATTTATTAATATCATTATTAATTTTGATATTATTTTTTTATTTTATAATAACGACATTAAATAAATTAGATAGTCCAGATTTAGTAAAATCAATAAAAAAATATTTACCTAAACCCATAGCAAATATCTTTTTATTTTTATTTTCAATTGGACTTTTATTAAATGCTATAGAAAGCACCTCAATAGAATCTAATTTTATATATACAAATTTATTTTTAGAATCTTCTATTGGATATTATTTGTTGTTATTTTTAATTCCTAGTATTTATTTGTTAACAAGAAAATTTTCTTCAATATTAATTTTTGTTATAGTATCCTTCTCACTTTTATTATTAAGTGATGGAATTCTTGCTATTTTAATTGAACCTTATAAAAATTACAGATATATTTTCCCAATTTTACATAATAATTTAAATATAGATTCAATAAAATGTATCTTATTTTTATTAGGATCTTTATCATCAATTTGCATTGTTCTTCCTTATTTAAAACTACTAAATAGTAAAAAAGATTTAAAAAAGAATACCCTTATTTCACTACTACTTGTTTCAATCATAACAATATTTTCTACTGTTGGAGTCATCGCTACATTAGGAGCTGAAAGAGTAGCTAATATATTTTATCCTGGATTTATTCAATCAGATATAATTCAAATATTAGAATTTATAGAATTTGGTGAGTTCTTTTATATTTTTAGAATTGTTACAGGTTTTTTTATTAAATATATATTATCTGGATATGCAATATTTTTAATTTATCATGATAAAATAAAAAGTAAAAAAGTATTCTTCAGTATATTTTTGATTATCATTTTTATATTATCTTACTTAGTTTCAAACAATAACTATATACTATTTCACTTTTTAAAATATTTTCAATTAGCATCAATAGTTTTACTACTATTAATCCCACTATTCTCTTGTTTCATAATTTCAATAAAATTAAGAATTAATTCAAATAAAAAAACATTATAAACTTTCACATAGTACAATGTCATTTTGAACATACAGTTAATTAAATTAATCTTTATATTTAAAATATATTGTGATATTTGCAATAGGCAAAGTGGCATTGTAATTGGACTTTGAGAATACTCAATGAGTATTGTCACATTTACTGCTTGTCTTAATTTTATATTAAGAGCAAGCTAAAATGGGACTATTCTCATTTTTAGTATTCCTAAGTTCAATTACTCAGCCCACTTTGCTTATGCACATATCACTAATACCTAAAATAAAGATTAATTCAATACTGCTTTTTTAGCTTTAAGCAATACCCCACTTAACGGTAATGCTATAACTACTCCAGTTGTAACTTGAATTATATTACCTACTATATCTTTTGAAGCATATATTAATCCTTGAACTACTCCTGCTTTTTCAGTTAAAAATCCTGCCATAATTGTCCCAGCAACAAAATAACCTACAATCATAAATACTCCACTAATAGCAAATGCTGTTGTATTCTTTATAAAAGAATTATTACTTTTCATTTTCTCCAAAATACATCCAGCAATATATGCCATCATTCCTTTAATAATTAATGTAAATGGAGCCCATAAATAATAACCACCTAATACATCAACAAGAAACATTCCTAATGCACTTGTTATAGCACCTTTTTTCTTTCCTAGTAATACTACAGATAAAAACACCATGCAATCCCCAATGTGAACAAAACCTCCAAGTGATGGAATTTTTATTATACTACCTGCCAGATATACTAATGCTATCATAAGCCCCATTAGCACCAATTCTTTAACATTTAAAGTTTTACTTTCACTTTGCATAATTTTTTCCCCCTAAAATAAATTTAATGAGCTTATTATATATTCCAACTCGATTCATAGCAAATGTACCCATACAATTCATAAAATAAATAAATGACTATTTAAACTTTGTTAGTTAAAATGGAGAGTTGAGAATTTCACTCACTTTGCTTATGCATATATCAACACTCTGCTAAAACAGAGCCATATTTTAAAATACTAATTATTGTAATAATTGACTTACATCTATGCAATACCTATAATATAAGTATTATTATTTACCTTAGAAAGAGGGGTTTTTATGTCAGAAAATATAGTTGAAAGTAAAAAAGTAATATTTAGTGGTATTCAACCTTCTGGTGATTTAACTTTAGGGAATTACCTTGGAGCGTTAAAAAATTGGGTGAAATTGCAAGATGAATTTGAAACTTATTATTGTGTGGTTGATTTACATGCTATAACAGTACGTCAAAAACCTGCCGATTTAAGAAGAAGAACTTTAGAATTATTATCTATATATCTTGCTGCAGGAATAGATCCAAATAAAAATACATTATTTATACAATCTCATGTACCAGCTCATACTGAAGCTGCATGGATACTTACTTGTAATACTTATATGGGTGAACTTGGTAGAATGACTCAATATAAAGATAAATCTCAAAAGTATGGTGATTCAATAGCATCTGGTTTATTTAATTATCCAGTATTAATGGCTGCAGACATACTTTTATATAATACAGATTTAGTTCCAGTTGGTGCTGATCAAAAGCAACATTTAGAATTAACAAGAGATATTGCTGCAAGATTTAATAATACTTATAGTGATACTTTTAAAATTCCTGATCCTTATATTCCAAAAGCTGGTGCAAAAATTATGAGTCTTCAAGATCCATTAAAGAAAATGTCAAAATCAGATGACAATCCTAATGGCTTTATATTAATTATGGATCCACCAGATGTTATTAAAAGAAAAATCAGTAAATCTGTAACTGATAGTCTTGGTATAGTAAACTATACTGATGATCAACCTGGAGTTAAAAATTTATTAAATATATTAGGCACTATTAAAAGTGTTGATCCTACATCTTTAGTTGCAAACTATGAAGGCAAAGGCTATGCCGAACTTAAAAATGATGTAGCTGATGCTGTAATTGAAGAATTAGTTCCAGTCCAAGAAAAAGTTAAAGAATTCTTAAAAGATAAGAAAAAACTTGAAGAAATTTATTCAGAAGGTGCTAAAAAAGCATCTTATATAGCAAATAAAACTTTAAGAAAAATGCAAAAGAAAGTTGGATTCATTCCAAGATAAAAGTTTTAAGAATTACAAAAAGCTATGATTTTTAAATCATAGCTTTTTGTTTTAAAGAAATGTTGATATCTTAGTGTAAGATTACATTTATTACTTGTCTTATTTTTATATTAGAAGCAAGCTAAATTGGACTATATTAATTTTATATCCCTAAATTTAATTACTCCGCCCAGCTTTGCTTATGAATATATCAACATAACCTTTTATTTAAGCTTAAATTGTTGTATTTCATCATTTAAGTTATTTGATAATTCTTTTAATTCACCTGCATATTTAACAAATTCATCAGTAGATGCAGACACTTCTTCAGTTGACGCTGATACCTCTTGTGATGACGCTGCTGTCTCTTCTCCTATAGCAGATAAATTTTGAACTTGATTTACAACATTATCTTTCTTTAAAGTAACTTCATTAATTCCTTCAGCTATTTCTTCAACTCTATTTGTTAAGTTGTTTATTGAAGAAATTATATTGTTAAATATACTTTCTGCATTTAATACAGATTTTTCCTGACTATTAACAGCATCATTAGTCTTATCAACCTCATTTACTGCTTTATTAACATTTGTAGCAACTTCTCTTATTATTGAATCAATTTCTTTTGCTGATTCAGATGTTTGCTCTGCAAGTTTTCTTATCTCTTCAGCAACAACTGCAAATCCTTTACCAGATTCCCCTGCTCTTGCTGCTTCTATGGCTGCATTTAATGCTAAAAGATTTGTTTGTTCTGTTATTTTAGCTATTGCTTCATTCATTAAAGCTATATTTTGTACACTTCCTGAAACTACTTTAACAACATTGCTCACATCTAAAGTGCTTGTTTTAGTTTGACTGGACTTGTCCATTATGTCTTTTATCATATCAAGTCCTTTTTTACTTAAACCATCTGTATCTATTGCTAATTTACTTATATTTTTAACCGCATCATTTATTACATTTATTTCATTAGATACACCATCTAAATTTTCTGATAAACTTTGAAGATTTTCCGCTGACTCCATACTTCCATTTGATATTTCTCCAATAGTATTAGCAACCTGACTAATAGCTAATGATACTTCTTCACTCATATTTGCTAATCCTGATGAAGTATCGTTAACTCTATGAACTGATGTATCCACCTTCCCAATTAAATAAGAAATATTTTCAAGCATTTCATTAAAACTCTTTCCAAGTTCTTCAAGTTCATCTCCCGTTGAAATATTAATATTATCTGTAAAATCTCCATTTGCTGCATTTTTAATTACTTCTTTAATTTTATTTATATTTTTAGATAATTTAACAGCAAAATTTCTTCCTAAAATTATTACAAATATTAATAATATAATCGCTGTTATTATTAAAATTCTTTTATAACTTTGTTGTGATTTCATAAGTTCAGCTTCAGGTATTTTGAGTAATATTTTCCATCCAGTTAAATGTGAAGTCGTAAAATTTATACTATCTTTCTTATCTTTTTCACTAACTTTAGTAAAACCACTATCTGAATTTAGTATGTAATTCCATTCTTGTTTCTTAGATATATCAGAATTTCCTATTAGCTCTTTATTTGTATGTGCTATTACAATACCATTATTATCAACAATTGCTAATTCACCATTATTGCCATATTTAATATTCTCTATTGCATCTGCAAGACTTGTTAATTTAAAATCTATACATAAAGCACCTTGTACTTTACCATCTTTTATAATAGCCTTAGAAATTGTTGCTACATATTGTTTTGTTGCCATATCTACAAAAACATCTGTAAAAGCAAACTTGCCATTCGCATTTTTAGCTTTTACATACCATTCATTTTTTGTATAATCTTTATCATCAAAGTCTGCATCAGGATATATAACAAACTTTTTACTATTTCCACTATAATAATATGCATTTTCAATATCTACATTTCCATTTTTAAATAATTTCAAGTCTTCATATAAAGCATTATTGTCAATTTCACTATCATCAAAATTATGTCTAGTAATAATATGATTTAACATTGTTTCAATACTATTAATTTTTGTATTTATAGTTTCGTCTACTGCTTGTCCTAAACTCACTCCACTTTTCTTAAAATCTCTATCACTAGAAATTGAAAATCCTACTATAGATGTTATTCCTAATACAAAAATCGGAATTGCTGCAACAGTTATCATAATTGCTATTAATTTACTCTTAAGAGTTTTAAAATTTAATAATGAAACTTTATTTTTAGATCTTATTTTATTATAGCGCATCAAAATCCCCCTTTATTATTTTTTATTAGAATAATATATTATGTTCTTTAGTTAATTTATATTAATATTTTCGTAAATATATATATTTTCTTGAATTTTTTGTCGTTTTTAGTTTTTTTAATTTTAGATATAAATCTTAATAAAAAAATATTAACATTTTAAAAATTAGTAAAAATAAAAAGATATGATTTAAAACTCAGTACAAAATCATTAATTTATTACTGGATTAATCATATCTTTTTATATATGTCAACGAATCCTTTTATTTAAGCTTAAATTGTTGTATTTCATCATTTAAGCTATTTGATAACTCTTTTAATTCACCTGCATATTTAACAAATTCATCAGTAGATGCTGATACTTCTTCTGATGATGCTGATACTTCTTCTGTTCCTGCTGCTGTTTCTTCTCCTATAGCTGATAAATTTTGAACTTGATTTACAATATTATCTTTCTTTAAAGTAACCTCCTCAACTCCAGATGTAATTTCTTCTAATTTATTTGTTAAATCATCTATTGATAATAATATATTATTGAAAATATTTTCTGCATTTAAAACTGATTCTTCTTGACTTTGCACTGCTTTACTAGTTTCTTTTACTTGGTAAACTGCTCTATCAACATTTGTAGAAACTGTTTTTATTGTTTTATCTATCTCTTTAGCTGATTGTGCTGTTTGCTCTGCTAATTTTCTTATTTCATCTGCTACAACTGCAAATCCTTTTCCAGCTTCGCCTGCTCTTGCTGCTTCTATTGCAGCATTTAATGCTAATAGATTAGTTTGTTCAGTAATTTTAGCTATTGCTTCATTCATAAATGCAATACTTTGTACACTTTCTGCAACGATAGAAACTACATTGCTAACATCAATTGTACTTTCTTTAGTTTGACTTGATTTATCCATAATAGTCTTTATCATATCAAGTCCTTCTTTACTTAAATTATTAGTATCTATTGCTAAATTATTTATATTTTTACTTGCAGTATTAATTGTATTTATTTCAGTTGATACATCTTCTAAATTACTTGATAAAATCTCAAGATTTTGTGCCGATTCCATACTTCCCTTAGAAATTTCACCAATAGTATCTGCTACTTGAGAAATTGCTGATGATACCTCTTCACTCATACTAGATAAATTAACCGAAGTATCATTAACCTCTTTAATAGAATTATCAATATTATAAATTAATCCTGAAACATTTTCTTGCATGTCATTAAAACTCACAGCTAATTCTTCTAATTCATCACCAGTTAAAATGCTGATTTTTTCACTAAAATCTCCAGTTGCTGTCTTTCCTATTGCTTTTTTAATCTTAATTATATTTTTAGCTAATTTAATAGAAAATACTCTTCCTAAAATTATTGCAAGTGTTAACAATATAATTGCTGTTATAAATAAAACTATTTTATAGCTTTTTTGAGCTTCTTTAAATTCTGATTCAGGAATTTCCAGCAATATTTTCCATCCAATTTTATCTAATGTTGTAAAATTAACTTTATATTCAGACCCCTCAATATTCATATCTATAAAATCTTCATTTACATTTAGTATGTTATTCCACTGTGAATTATTGGTTATATTATTATTTCCTATGTATTCACTATTTGTATGTGCAATTACTGTACCGTTTTGATCAAATATTGCTAAAATCCCATTTTCACCATATTTAATATTAGATATTGATTTTGCAATACTGCTTAAATTAAAATCTGCGCATAAAACCCCTAGAAATTTATCGTCCTTAACAACAGTTTTAGAAATAGTAACCACATACTCTTTATTACTTATATCTTCATATACATCTGTTATACCAAATTTATCCTTTGCTTCCTTTGCTTTTATATACCAATCTCTAGTTGTATAATCACTCTTAGGCATATCCTCATAAGGATACATTACAAAATTTTTACTATTTTCACTGTAATAATACGCTGTAACTATATCTTTATTTCCTTCTTTAAATAATTCAAAATCTTCATTTATCTTTCTGTTTGATTCTTCCGTATCATCAAAGGTATTATTATTTATTATGTAATCCATAACCTCTTCTACAGTATTAAATTTTGAATTTACATTTTCTTTAACAGATTGTCCTAAACTAATCCCACTTTTCTTAAATTCATTATTACTTGAAATCGTAAATCCAGTAAGTGATGAAATACCTAATACTAATATAGGAATTGCTGCAATACTTATCATTATTGCAACCAATTTATTTTTAATAGATCTAAACTTTAACTTAATATCTACTTTTTTATTAGCCTTCATTATAACTATCCCCTTTTATTGTTTTATAATATAAATATCGACAATTTTATTATCCACTTAAGCATTTATTATCCTTATATATGAAATTTATTTTTAAATTTTTAATTAAATTTAAAAATATACAACTTAATTTAACAATAAAAAGCATAAAAACTATTTAAAACTTAATAATATAAGACTCTGTTTTAAATGATTTTTATGCTTAATTACTTAATTATATTTATACTATATAATTATTTATTTTATTTTTCATCCCATGGATTACTTTTTAGATATTCTATAAAAGGTTCTCTTAGTTCTTCTCTTTTTAACGCAAATTCTACTGTTGCTTGTAAGAACCCAAGTTTATCTCCTACATCATATCTTCTTCCTTCAAAATTATACGCATACATAGCTTCTTTACTGATTAAAGTTTTTAATGCATCAGTTAATTGAATTTCCCCACCTTTTCCTGGCTTTGTATTTTCTAATATATTGAATATTTCAGGAGTTATTATATATCTTCCTAAAATTGCTACATTGCTAGGTGCTTCTTCTGTTGATGGCTTTTCAACTAAATCCTTTACTTTATAGACTCTATCTTCTATATGGATTCCATCAACTATTCCGTATTTTGATACGTTTTCTTCCGCTACAGTTTGAACACCTAAAATAGTAGTATTATATTCACTGAAACAATCTATTAATTGTTTTAAACATGGTTCTTCACTATCAACAACATCATCACCTAATAAAACTGCAAAAGGTTCATTACCTACAAATGTTTTTGCACAATGAATTGCATGACCTAATCCTTTAGGTTCTTTTTGTCTAATATAATGTATATCAACCATATCTGAAATATTTCTTACTAATTCTAAAAGTTCTTCTTTACCTGACTTTTCTAATTCAAATTCTAATTCTATAGATTTATCAAAGTGATCTTCTATACACTTTTTATTTCTCCCTGTTATAATAAGTATTTCTTCAATGCCCGATGCAACGGCTTCTTCAATTATGTATTGAATTGTTGGTTTATCAACTATTGGTAACATTTCTTTAGGTTGTGCTTTAGTAGCTGGTAAAAATCTTGTTCCAAGTCCAGCTGCTGGAATAATCGCTTTTTTAACTTTCATCTTTATATCTTCCTCTCATAAGGTTATATTTTTTTGATTGTGCCCTAAATAAAGTTTTTACTTATAATTTTAACTATTCTTATGTTATCACATATTTACTAAAGTGTTAATATGTAATAGAAACTCTTAATATATACTTGCTTAATTTTTAAATATTTAAATGTTTTTTTAATATTTTTATAAAATTATAATATTTTTATTATTGTTTTAATTTAAATTACTGGTCATATATTGTTATTTTGTATTGAGGATATACTAATGTTATGTTAATATCTAAAAGTATCACTTATTAATAATAATTAGTATTACATATAATATTCTCAATAATTTTAGGAGGAAACTATTATGAAAAAAAACACAAAAGATATAATTATAATAGGATTTGCTTTATTTGCTATGTTTTTTGGTGCTGGTAATTTAATATTCCCACCATTTTTAGGTCACATGGTTGGTGATCAATATATTTTAGGTATCATAGGATTTGTCTGCACTGGAGTTGGATTACCGCTTCTTGCTATAATAGCTGCAACAAAAGGTGATGGTACATTTGAAACTATGGCTTCTAAAATAGGTCCAAAATTCGCTATAATTTTTGCGACAATATTATTTATAGCAATTGGTCCTATGCTTGCAATTCCTAGAACTGCTGCAACTACATATGAATTAACAATAAGTCCTTTAGTACCTAGTCTTAGTCCTCTTGTTTCAATGATAATATATTTTGGAATAAATTTAATTTTTGTACTAAAGAGATCTTCTATAATTGATACTATTGGTAAATACCTTACTCCCATGTTAATACTTATATTAACATTTATAATTGTGAAAGGTATAATATCCCCTATAGGACATGTTGTTTCTACTAATGTAACCGCTGTATTGTCATCTTCATTTATAGAAGGCTATCAAACAATGGATGCATTAGCTGGGTTATTATTTGCTACAGTTATTACAAATACACTTAAAGAAAAAAAATATTCGAACAAAGAATTACTTCCTATGACCTTAAAATCAAGCGGTGTTGCTGTAATTGGTTTAGCATTCATTTATGGTGGTTTAATGTTTTTAGGTGCTCAAACAAGTGGAGTTGAAATTCCAGATTTATCTAAAACAAGCTTACTATTATTAATTTCAAATGATATATTAGGTAATATTGGTACTACTATAATAGGAATTGCTATTGGCCTTGCTTGTTTAACAACTTCTATAGGATTATTAACTGCTGGTTCTTCATTTTTTGAAAAAGCATCTAATGGAAAACTATCTTATAAAATGAATGCATTAGTAATTTCATTAATAAGTATTATAATAGGTTCTCTTGGTGTTGATAAAATAGTTAAAATATCTGGTCCTATTTTAACTATCTTATATCCAGTAACTATAACTTTAATAGTTACTACACTAGCTAATAATTATATAACAAACATAAAAGCAGTTAGAATAGGTGTTTATACCTCATTAGTATTTGGAATATTAGAAATAATACCATCTATTAATTTAAACTTTATTCCTCTTGGAAAGTTAGGATTTGCATGGCTTATTCCAACTATAATTTCTATCTTAATAGGATATATTATATTTCCACTAAGAAAACAAGATGCAAGTTCATTAATATAATAAATATCTTTATTAAAACAAAATGCAGAAGGAAAAATTCCTTCTGCATTTTGTTTTAATTACTTTCTTCCTTTAAACTCATCTTTCATATCTAAAGTACTAAAGTTTTCTAATGGAAATTGCACTGGCATACCAGTCTTTCTTGATTTATATGCTGCAAGAATTATAGACATAGCATTTCTTCCCTCTTCACCGGCTATTAAAGGCTTTCTATTGTTATTTATAGCATCTATTACATCCTTAAATAATGGTGTGTGTCCTTCGCCATATACATTGTCTATTTTAACATTAACTTCTTCTTTAACAGCTTCTTCATTTTCGCCATCAAATCTCCAAGTTTCAAGTTCATTATTTGCAAGACCTCCAATGCAAACTGCTCCAGTTTCTCCAAAAATACTTAAAGTCTCTTCTAAATTCTTTGGATAAACACAAGCTGAACCCTCAACAATACCAATAGCTCCATTTTTAAATCTTATAATTATTGCTCCAAAGTCTTCTGCTTCAATGTCTCTTAAATAAGTATCACATTCAGCGTATACTCTTTCGATTTCTCCACCCATCATCCATTGAAGTAAATCTATATTATGTATACATTGATTCATTAATGTTCCACCATCTAATTCCCAAGTTCCTCTCCAAGGTGCTTGTTCATAGTATCCCATATTTCTATTCCAAAGGATTCTTGCTGTACCATTAACTAATCTACCAAATTTATTTTGTTCAATAGCTTCTCTTAACTTCTTAATTGGCTTATTAAATCTATTTTGATGACAAACTGCAAGCTTAACATTATTTTCTTCTGCTACTTTAATCATTTCATTAGCATCTTCAATTGACATAGCCATTGGCTTTTCTATTAATGTATTTATTCCTTTTTTCATACAGTAAATAGCTATTTCTGCATGATATCCACTTTCAGTGGCTATTGTAACAACATCTATATCTTCTTTTTCAACCATTTCTTTGTAGTCTGAATATGCATGAACAGTATCTTGTGCTACTCCACATTTTTCTATGTATTCAGCTTTTTTCGCTTCTGCTTTTTCTAACATAACGTCACATGTTGCAACTAATTCTGCTTCTTCAATATTCTTTGATAAAGCTTCAACATGTTTATAAGAAATTCTTCCACAACCAATAATCGCAAATTTTAATTTTTTCATAATACTACACGACCTTTTCTATATATTTAATATGCTTAAATTTTATTATAAATTATAACACTTGACCCATAAGCTTACTGTAAATTACTCTTAAGCTTAAGAATATTGTTTATACTACAATATCAACTTTATTTTAATTACATAGTAAAAACTATATACATTTTAATATAGTTTTTACTATTATATAAATATCAAAAAATACATTACTTTTATTTATGTATTCTAAATTTAATGCTAATTTATCAGGCATAATTGTATTTATGTAAAATTCTTCTGGATTTTCAGCTTTTCCAAGCAGCGCATTTTCATCCTTATATCTTATAGACGCTAAATCAGTTATTCCTGGTTTTACTTCAAGTACCTTTCTTTGCTCATCATTATACATCTTAACATACCTCGGCACTTCAGGTCTTGGTCCAACTAAGCTCATATCGCCTTTAAATACATTTATTAATTGTGGTAATTCATCTAATTTATATTTTCTTAAAAATGAACCTATCTTAGTAATTCTATTATCATTTCCTACAGTTATTTGCTTTCCTAATTTTTCAGCATCAACTACCATAGTTCTAAACTTTAATATTTCAAAGTCCTTTCCATCTCTTCCGACTCTTATCTGTTTGAAAAATACTGGACCATCAGATCCTGTTTTTATCATAATAGATATTAAAATAAATATTGGACTTAAAATTATTATTCCTAAAGTAGAGCATATAAAATCAAATACTCTCTTAACTATCTTATTAAAATTGTTCATGAATACACTCCTACAAAATCAATTCTAAATTTACTGTTATAAACTTTTTCTATATTATTGCATAATTTATCAACAATATATTTAATAGATATTTTATCATTTTTAAATAACTTAAGTTGTAAATATATTAATTCTTCATAAATTCTTAACTTATTTCTTTAAAGCATTTAAAAATTTCATTGCTAAACCATGATAAGTATGATTTTTTAATACATAGTCATTTCCGTTTTGACCCATTTTATTCTTTTCATCATCACTTAATTCCTTAATTTTTAATACTGCTTCAACTACTGCTTCAGAATCTTCTGCTGGTACTGTTATTCCACAGTTAGAATCCTTAACTGGATCATTTGAAGCTTCTATTGCATAAATTACAGGTCTTGCTGCCATCATATAATCAAATAATTTATTTGGACTAACCCCGTAATTAAATAAGTTTTGTTTCTTTAAACTTATATAACAAATATCTAATAATTGTAATGCATTATCCATATTATCTTTTAATACTGGATCTAAAAACTCTACATTTTTTACATCATTGGCTTTTGCATAATTAATTAACTCATCTTTGACATTACCTTTTCCAACTAAAACATACTTGACTTTTTCATCTTTAGTTTTCTTTGCTGCATCTATCATTGTATCTAATACATTTGCTGGTGAATGATTTCCTGTATATCCAACTAAGAAATAACCTTGCTCTTTTAATTCTTTAAGTCTTTCAATAGTCTTTTCTGTTGGTGGATTTTTCTTTTCACCAAGTATTATTCCATTTGGAACATACACATATTTATCAGTTGAAAATCCTCTTTCTCTTATATGCTTATCTGCATTAGGTAAAATTGATACGATAACATCTGAATTTTTATAAGCAAAGTCTTCAGCTCTTTGAAGTACTACTATTGCTGGATTTTTCTCAGAAAATCCTCCAATTTCCATAGGACTAAGTGGCCATAAATCATGTATTTCAAAACAAAGTTTTGCATCACATCTCTTAGCTATTCTATGAGCTGGATATATATCTAAAGGATATGTAGATGATGCTATAACTGCATCTGGTTTATACTTATCTGCAATTTTTTTATAATTCATTCTTAATTTATACATAAAAGTTGATATGTTTTTTATTCTTCCAATTCCATTTCCACTGTATTCTGGTGTTTTCACCCATACATATGTAATTCCATCTATTATTTCTTCTTCAAAATCCTTTGTAATCTTAGGATTGTTTTTTCTTAAATGAGAAAAATCAGCACCTAATATAGTAACATTGTGCCCCATGTTTTTCCATTCTCTAGCCATATAATATGGTCTAAATTCCATTCCATGATAATCAGAACCAGCATAGTGGTTTATAAGTAAAATATTCATTTAAAATTCTCTCCTTAAATTATGTAATATATAACTTAATATTTACATACTTATAAATAGAAACTATATTGTTTTTTCAATTCCATTTGTTATACTTTTCATATTTACATTATACTAATATTTTTTATCTCATAGCTAGCATTCATAATACTCCTACCTGTAAAAGTAGGAGTATTATGAATGCTAATTCCCTATGGATATAACAATTTCTAAGTCTCAAATAGAGTAAAAATCCCATCTAAGATAAAATTTTTGTTTATAATTCTAGTAGATTATAACATAAAAAAAATTTTATTTAAATCCATAAGAATTAAATAAATAAAAAGCTTACAATCTTTATTTTATAAGATTATAAGCTTTTAACATATAATTTACTTTTAAGTCTATGATAATTTAAACTTCTCTACTGTATTGTTAAGTTTTTCAACTAATTCTTCTAATGTATAAGTTGATTCTACAATTTGATGCATAAAAGCAGTTTGCTCTTCATTTGATGCAGTAACCTCTTCTGTAGATGCTGCATTCTCTTCTGTTACGGCTGCAACATTATTTATAATATCAGCTGTTACATTCACTTTCTTTTCCATTCTATTAGTGGCCTTTGATACATCTGATACAACACTATTAACTTCATTAAATGCTTTTTCTATTTCTTCAAAATCATTACCAACTAATGTTGCCATTTTAACTCCATGCATAACTTCACTTGTTCCAGCATCCATTTTATTTGATATGATTTCAATTTGTTTTTGAACCCCGCTAATAAGTTCTGATATCCTTTTTGAAGAATTACTTGATTGTTCTGCTAGTTTTCTTACTTCATCTGCAACTATACCTTGTTCACCGGCTCTAGCTGCTTCAATGGCTGCATTAAGTGATAAAAGATTAGTTTGTTCAGCTATACCACTTATTACATCTACAATTTGTCCAATTTCTCTAGATTGCTCTAATAAATTTTGTATTTCTTCAACATTATGTTTATTAGTTGCAGCTATATTCTTTATACTATCTACAGCTTCTTTAACTCCTTGTGAAACTGTGATACTTATATCACTTGATTTTTCTACTATGTTTATCATATAGTTACACTTTTTAAATACTTCATTTATATCTTCAACTAATTCTCCTGTTACAGTAGATGCTTTACTTGCTCCTTCTGCTTGAGATACAGCACCTGTTGCTATTTCTTGCATACTTCGTGAAACATCTTCACTTCCCTTTAATGATTCACTTGTTGCTGACGCTAAACTATTAGATACTACCATAACCTCATCAGCTGAACTACTTATGTCACCTATCATTTCCTTAAGTTTTAAAACTGTATTATTTAATCCTTTTGTTACTTTGGAAATTTCATCTTGTCCGTCAATTTCTAATTCATTTGTAAGATTCCCCAATGCAATTTCTTCTGCGAAATCAGACAACTTAGTTAATGGCAATGTCATTTGTTTTGCTACAAATGCTATTACAAGTGCTATAATAAATACAATTGCTATTGTTATGAAAAGTAAAATTGTCATTAACCTATTTGAAGAAGCAAATAATTCTTTTTCAGATACAACACTTGCTACACTCCAACCTGATAATGGAACTTTATTGTAAAATACAATGGATTTATTATCTCCATTTCCAAATCTAAATACACCAGATTCTTTTTCCATCATTTCTTTTCCTAATGATTGTATATTTTCATCTTGTATTTCTGATATTTTTGTTTTCATTACTAATGACTCATCTGGATGTTCAAGAATAGTTCCATCATTTCCTATTAATAAACTATATCCTTTATCACCATATTTAAATTCCTTAACCTTTTCCTGAATATGTAAAAGATTTACAGCAGATATCATTGTTCCTATTGTTTGCTCTGATTCATTATTAATTGGGACACCTATTACAACCAAAGTTTTACCAGTTCCCTTTGATACTACTGGATTAGATATATTATATGGCACTCCACTCATTAAATTTTTGTACCATGCTTTTTCTGACACATCACCATTTACAAAATTTCCATTTGAATATTGAGCTCTAGATTTACCATCATTATTAAATAAAGTTGCTGCTGCATTATCATATTCTCCTGGATAATTTTTTTCTAAAAATTTAATTCTTTCTGCATTAAAATTATCTACAGCAGAAATATCTGTTTCTATTAGTTTTGCTGTAGGTGTATTAGCAGAACTTCTTACTTCTAATAGTTTTCCTTCTAGCCAAGTGTTTATATTCTCAGTTAGTTTTTTTCCTTCCTCTAATTTATTATTAATAAGTTCATTCTCAATATTTTTTCTAAATTGATAAAATGTTGTAAAACTCAAAATTGACATTCCAATTATCACAACAGGTAAAATCGTAATTAATAATTTCATTTTAAAAGATAGCTTTTTCAACATTTTTATCACTCCCGTAATTCTATTTGTAATATATATATTCTCCGCAAAACTCCCCTAAAATTAACAAACCCATTTATATAAATTATCGAATTACACTATTTGCACTTAAGTATAAAATAAAAAATTATATATTATATGTTGCAATAAGAGATCTTAAATAAATCAAATAGATGTTTACTCTATTATTGTATATTTTAAATTGCAACATATAATATATTTTTTAATCAAGTTAACACATTTATAATTTTTTATAGTAAAAAGTATCTGTTATTAATAATATGTTTTTCGAATAATATACATAAAATTTTTTTATATAAATTTCTGCTTATAGTATTTGTATTTTACTTATATGCTACTGTAAATCTACTTTTTGTATGTTTAGGAGTTTCAATTTCATCAATAATAGCCACTGCAAAATCTTCAAAAGAAATTTCACTTTTTCCCTTTTCATCTACAACTAAATATTCATCTCCAACTGAATATTTTCCTATTCTTACTCCTGGTGCTATTAATGCTGCTGGACTTAGATATGTCCAATTTATTTCCTTTTCATTTCTATATATATCTAAAGACTTTGAATGAGCTAATGCTATTGGTTTCCAATCTTCAGGGAATCCTTCTGTCTGAACTAATTCAATACCACTTTCAACTTTTAAACTTCCAGCTCCACCCATTGCTACAAGTCTATTAACACCTGACTTTTTAACCAAGCTTATTAAATTATTAGTTGCATCTATTAGTGTATTCTCTTGTCCAAATTTAGGCCCAAAAGCACTAACTAAAACATCTACTCCCTCTAATTTATTTTCTAATGTATCTAATTTTAAAATATCCCCTTGTAAAACAGTTAATTTTTCATTAGTATCTTTTACCTTTGATTTGTCTCTTGCAATAGCAATAACCTCATATCCCCTATTTAGAGCCTCTTTTAAGATCATCTTTCCCGCATTTCCTGTTGAACCAATTAAAGCAATTTTCATAATATATCTTCCTTCCATTTATAAAATTAATTATTTTTTAACAATTGTCTTTTTATTATTTCTTCTAAATTTTCTTTTGATGTAATACCTTGTACTACTTCGTCACCTATAAATATTGTAGGCACGGCTGTAATGTTACTCTCTTCATAAGCCTGCTTCAATACTTCTTCTTGCTTATCTTTATATTTTCTAGTATTTAAAACCTCACTAAATTTTTCTTTATTTAAACCTATTTCTTCCGCTAACTTAGATAATATTTCAACTTTTCCAATATCTAATTCTTCTTCAAAGAACCCTCTAAAAACTCTTTCAACATATTCATTTCCTTTTCCAAACTCAACTGCATAATGATATCCTTCAAAAGCTAAATTAGTATATGGATGAGGTGAAAGCTTGGGTAATTTCATATCTATACCTAATTTTTTTGCCATTGGTTCAATAAAATTATTCCATGAATTTAATTTTGAAGAATCCTTCCAAGGATCAATTCTAGGCGATGGCTCTGGTCTTAATTCAAATGGCATCCATTGAATATTTACATCCTTTCCTTTTACAGCCTGACTTAAAGTCTCCTTTCCTAAAAAACAAAATGGACAAGCAAAATCAGAATATACCTTAATATTTAATGTCATTTCAATAACCTCCTTACTTTTGTTGTAATTGATATAGTTACAACATTTTCAAAAAAATTTGTTTTCTATAGTAAGTATTAATTTGCAACAATTTATAAAATTATTAACAGTTGTAACTATGTAAGTTACATCTATTTTAAAAAAAATTGATTTACTTCTCAATTTTTTTTCTTATGCCTTTAACTATATATTCCATTGTTACATTTCCTAATACTTGTTCCATAGCTTCTTGAGCACTTAATAGTACACCTTCAAGCACACCTTGAATATTTGCACCAATAGGACAATTTATATTTGGTGATTCATGAAATTGAAATAATTCTCCTTCTTTGACAACCTCTACAGCTCTGTATACATCTAGCAATGTTATTTGATCTAACTCCTTTAATAAATAAGCTCCACCAGCACCTGCTATGACATTAACTAAACCAGCTCTCTTTAACATTCCCATTACTCTTCGTATAACAACTGGATTAGTATTTACACTACCTGCTATCCATTCAGAAGTACATAAATTGCTATCTTCCATAGATAGTATAGATAAAATATGAACTGCTACAGAAAATCTACTGCTTATTTTCATTTTTATCACTCCTGTTGTAACCATTGTAGTTCTATCGAATGCTAAAGTCAATAGTTTTTATAAACTTTTTAAGTTAAAGAATAAAAAACGAAACATGGTTATTCATATTTTTATCTTACCAAAATATAAAACAACCATGTTCTAACCTATATATTTTAATAAATCTACTTATCTTAATATGGTTGTATTTCTTTCGAAAAGCCTTGGAAATTATTCTCACCACAGAAATTTTCTAACCATATTTCACGACATTTCTCTCTAAATTTTTGCTTTTCTTCATCAGAAAGTTCTGCCATTCCTCTAATCTTATTTCCACATTCCTCTAGTTTAAAATTAACATCTAACAAAAATCCTGTTTCTTCATTTCTTACTATCTCGCTAGTTCCTCCAACATCAGTAGCTATAGTTGGAATTCCAAATGAACAAGCTTCCATAATACTTACAGGTAAACCCTCTGAACTACTTGTATTTACAAATAAGTCAACTGGATTATTTGAATAATAATTCATCAATTCTTCATTCTTTACTGATCCTTTAAAATCCACATCCATAAAGCTTAAGTTTTCTTTTGAGTACTCTTTTACTTCCTCTAGTCCATCCCCTGCACCAAAATGTATCCATTTTAATTTTAATCCAGAATCTTTTAATGTTGCTAATGATTTTGCTAATAAATCAATTCTTTTAACTGGTGACACATGACAACAACTAACTATTCTATACACACCATCATTTGATGAATTAGATATACCATAGTTTCTAGTTCCAAGATAAGCTGTTTTTATTTTCTCTTTATAAGCTGGGTATAAACCTTTTAAATAATTACTACCATCATCAGAACATGGATATACTTTATCTAAATTTTCAAGCAAATAATATCTAAGTGGTAAATAATTTAATGAATTTTTATCAGCATAAAGATCATATCTATGTGTACGACTTACTACTTTACTAGTTTTATCTCCAAACTTTTCTTTTAATTTTATAACTGCATATGCTATATCATATAACCAGTAACTATAAAATGTCTTTTTATCATAACTCTTTATATCAGAACTCATAAGAATATTCTCACATTCTTTGTATACACTCTCTGCCTTAGCTAAAAAGTATGTTAAGTAACCTCTTCTTTTTAATGATCCCTTAACTTCGTTGCTTTCCTCTTTTAAAACATATCCTTTATACTTTGAAAATGGGAAAAATTTCATTGCATTCACAGGTAACTTACGCTTTATTCCTGATGCTTTAATTCTATGTACTTCAAAATTTTCAGGAACCTCTCTAGTTTGTATTGCATTATCTGCAGTACTAGTAGCTATAAGAATTATTTTATCAAAAGCTTTTGAAAGCATTGGTATTTCATCTTCAATAAATTCCTCTCCTTTATCAAAAGGAAAGACTTTAGTTAAAAGAACTAAACAGTTTTTCATTATTTTCCCTCCATTGTTGTAATAGTTTAAGAATAACATAGCAAATTATCCATTTCAACTCACGCTTGTCCACATTGATAGTTTACAATTAATACTGAGCAATTAGTATATAATTAATGTAATTAATTATAATTTAAGTTTGATTAATAGTGCCGATATGCTAAAATAATACTCATGAAAACAATTATTTAAATCTTAAGGAGGCGTACTATATGAAAGTACTAACTGTAATCGGAGCTAGACCACAGTTTATAAAAGCCGCAACAGTCTCAAATAAAATTAGAAAAAATGGAAATAGTGAAATATTAGTACATACTGGTCAACATTATGATAATAATATGTCTGATATATTTTTTGAAGAATTAGGTATTCCAAAACCTGATTATAATTTAAATATTGGTTCTTCAAATCATGGAAATCAAACTGGAAGCATGTTATGTGCACTTGAAGATATATACCTAAAAGAAAAGCCTGATATGGTTTTAGTATATGGAGATACTAATTCAACTCTTGCTGGTTCATTATGTGCTAGTAAATTATTAATTCCAGTAGCACATGTTGAAGCTGGACTTAGAAGTTTTAATAAAGCAATGCCAGAAGAGCAAAATAGAATCTTAACAGATCATATCTCTGATTTATTATTTGCACCTACATTAACTGCAGTTAAAAATTTAGCTACAGAAAATATTACAAAAGGTGTTTATAATGCTGGTGATGTAATGTATGATGCTATAAACTTATTTAAAGAAAAAGCTAAAGAAATATCTAATATTACTGAAACTTTAGACTTAACACCAAATAGCTACATACTTTCAACAATACATCGTGCTGAAAATACAAATAGTTTAGAAAGACTTACTTCAATAATAAAAGCATTAAGTGAATGCAACAAAAAAATAATATTACCTCTTCATCCAAGAACAAAGAAATTCATTAATGAATACAATCTACATGTAGGAGACAATATTAAAATAATTGATCCAGTAGGATATTTAGAAATGATTTCTCTTCAAGAAAATTCTGCTAAGATTGTAACAGATAGTGGTGGAGTTCAAAAAGAAGCTTATTTCTTAAAGAAACCATGTATTACAATGAGAGACGAAACTGAATGGATTGAAACCGTAGAAAATGGTTGGAATGTTATTGTTGGAAGTGATTCTAACAAAATTTTAAATGCTATTGAAAGCTTTAATCCAACTGGTACTCCTGCCTCTGCATTTGGTGATGGAGATACTTCTTCAAAAATAACAGATATAATTCAAAATTATAAGAAATAATAAAAACGTGGCATAAAGCCACGTTTTTATTATTGGCTCTGTTTTAAATGTGTGTTGATATATGCAATAGGTAAAGTGGCATTGTAATTGGACTTTGAGAATTCTTAATGAGTATTGTCACATTTATTGCTTGTCACAATTTTATATTGGGAACAAGCTAAAATGGGACCATACTCATTTTAGCATTCCTAAGTTCAATTACTCAGTCCACTTTACTTATGCATATATCAACACTCTGCTAAAACATAGCCTTATTATTATATTTTAAAGATGAAATTCTTTCATTGATAATTTAGAATTATATTGATTATCACTTCTTTTATAAACTTGCATGCATGATACTGCAAAACCTATAAGTATCCAATATGAAAATACATAAGTTATTGAACTTGGTCCAAAGCTTGCTGGTGCAAAAGCAATAAGACCGGTTGCTGCTGCAAAACATGCTATACTCTTCTTTTTTATTCCAATAATTATATTTCCTATAAGAAGGTATAAATAATATATTCCATATAGAGCTACTCCTGGTAACCCAAAATCACCTAAAATCTCTATTGCATAACAATGTGGACTATATATGTTTCCAGTATTACCTTGCTCTTTAATGAAATTTTCTACATTTCCAACACCATATCCAAGATAATTTTTATCTGTTATAGTTCCTTTTAATACATCATTTATTATAGTAAATCTCACATTAACAGAACCTTCTCCGCCTTCTTGAAATTCTATATTTTCTAAACTATGCATCTTATTATTAAGCCCATTTTCTACTATTTCTTGTCCTTCAACAGGTTTTATATTCATAACAAGGTAACTATACTTATAAGATACTGAAAGAGTAATACATAATATAAGTGGATAAATTATATTTTTAACTCCAATTTTCTTAATATTAAATATTGAAAAAATTAAGAAAACTCCTACTCCAAATGCCGCTGAAGCAAATCCAGTTCTTGATGTTGTTGTACCTATTAATATAAATACTATAGTTGATATTACTACATACCATACTTTCCCAAAAATATTTTTACATCTATAAATAGCATAAAAGAAAAGTGGCGATAATATAGCAAGTGTAGCCGCTAAATTGTTAGGATTAAACGAAAATGCCATTGGTCTTGCATTTATTTGATTTTGATCCTTTTGAGGTAATCCGTCCATAAATGCATCAGCATAATGTTTTATCGGTAATTGCTTTCCTAACAATACCTCTATAAATGCAATTAAAGTAATAAGTGATATTAGAAATAATAATAAATTCACTGTTTTCTTAAGTCTATCTTTGCTCACATTATAAACCATCATATTAAATATAAATGCAAACATCATTAAATATATTGCTATATATTTAATAGATAGGCTTTTACTCATTGCCCAAAAAACACTTGCACACATATAAACAAACCATATAACATATATGATTAAAACTTTCTTATCTATATGTCTTATAACATCTCTATCTTTTATTAGTTTATATAGTGACATTAGGGTAAACACGCCTAATACTATATGAAACATATATACACTTTGAATGCCTGGTGCATAAAGTGTATAATCATAGAATGCCGACACTAAAAGTACTGCATACATTTGATTATATATATCTTTTTCTTGCACTATGTATGATGATATAACTAAGGTTATTATATACATAATAGGTATTACATAATTTCCATTAGTTACTCCAAAAATCATAGCAATTATCGATATCAGTGTTATAAATATAATTCTAGTCTTATCTTCTCTACTCATAATTACTCCTTATCAGCATTTTCTGCTGCAACTTCATCCTCATTTTTATAATGATATGTTGGAACAATAGTTTGCATTTGATGTTTAATTTCATTTATGTCGTTTAATTCTAATAATCTGCGTAATTGTTCAAGTTTATAATTTAATGTATCCATATCTTCAAAAGTTGGTTTTCCAACATATATCTTTTGATGTGCAGTATCTTTTAAACCTTCTTCGCTCATTAAAAGTTCTTCGTATAATTTTTCCCCTGGTCTAAGTCCAGTAACAACTATTTTAATATCTCTATTAGGTTCGAAACCTGAAAGTCTTATAAGATCGCAAGCTAAATCATAAATTTTAACTGGTTTTCCCATATCTAGTACAAATATTTCTCCGCCTTTAGCAAATGCACCCGCTTGAAGTACTAGTTGAGCTGCTTCTGGAATCAACATAAAGTATCTAACTATTTTTTTATGAGTAAGGGTAACTGGACCACCATTAGCTATTTGCTTTTTAAATAATGGAATTACTGATCCATTACTACCAAGAACATTTCCAAATCTAACGGCAACAAACTCAGTTTTTGATTGTTTATCCATAGCTTGAACAATCATTTCACATAATCTTTTAGTTGCTCCCATTATATTAGTTGGATTAACAGCTTTATCAGTAGAAATCATTACAAATCTATCAATATTAGCTTTGCTTGCTTCAGTAGCTAAATTTAATGTTCCAAAAACATTATTCTTAACAGCTTCTTTAGGACTGTCCTCCATTAATGGCACATGTTTGTGCGCTGCTGCATGGAATACAACATTTATTTTATGTTTATTAAATACCTCATGTAATCTTTGTCTGTCTCTTATTGAACCAATTAAAACAGTAAGATTCATATCTGGGAACTCTTCTTTTAATTCATTTTGAATATCATATATATTATTTTCATATATATCAAATAATATAAGTCTTTTAGGATTATATACTGCTATTTGCCTACAAAGCTCAGAACCTATTGATCCACCTGCTCCAGTAACTAATATTGTTTTTCCTTGTATATAATCTGAAATACCTTTGTTATCTAATACAATAGGATCTCTTCCTAGTAAATCCTCTAAATCTACATCTTTAATTCTACTAACATTTGCTTCTCCACTTAATATTTCATACATACCAGGAATTATTTGAAGCTTACAATTAGTTTTTTTACAGATATCAATAATTTCCGCTTTATTCTTTGAATCAAGAGAAGGAATTGCTATTAATATTAAATCAATTTCTTGTTCTCCTACTACACATGGTATATCATATCTATTTCCTACTATCTTTACACCTGAAATTCTTCTTCCAAGCTTTTCTTTATCATCATCAATAAGAACTATAGGGTTATATTTTAATTCTCTTCTTGCCATCATTTCATTAATAATCATAGTTCCTGCTGAACCAGCACCAACAATCATTACTCTTCTTTGATCTGATGAATATTTAAATGGTATGTATAAAAGTGTTCTTCTATATACTCTATATAAAATTCTATAACCTAATACAAAGAAAATACTTAAAAGAATACCTACAACCGAAACATTTAATGGTATGACAGAACCCCAAAATCTAGTATATCCAATTGATACTATCCCTGCTAAAATTGATCCTCCAACACCTAATAGAAATTCATCGGTTCCAGTTAAATGCCACAAGCTTTCATACATTTTAAATAAATAAAAACACACTAAATATATTAAACTTACAGCTATAACGTCTTCTGTATATATTTTTGCAATTTCTGTGAACCTTCCACTTAAAGTTATATTTATAGCAAAAAGGTATGCCATATTTACCATAAATATATCAATTATCATAATTATCAGTGTCTTCCATTTTTTCATTATAGTTTCCTCCCGTCTGGAGAGATTCTTGCCATAACTTACAGCAAGTAAGACTCTATTTTAATTATCTCATTTTATTTAAAACATTTATTAGTAGCTTTGGACAAAATCTCATGCCACTACATTGAATTAAGTATCTTATATTATTTTTATCAAACTTTTGAATTTTATAATTTTTTAGATATGACTTAACATCCTCTTGACTTAAAAATTTAAATAAATCCTTATGGAAATTAGGATCTTTACCTAAAATTGAAAAAACATGTGATATCGAGTATTGTATTTTAAATTCTGATAAGAAATTTTCTATTTCTTTTAAATTGCTATCTTTCTTTACATAATTTAATAAATCTATATATGAATAATAGCAATCAAGATGCTTTAAAGATACATTTTGAGTTACAGAATTTCCCCATATTACATAAAAAGCTAGTATTTCATTTACACTTATAACTTTATTTGAATATAGTAATGCCTTTACAACAAAAACCATATCTTCTCCATATTTTCTATTAGTGTCAAATAATAAATTATTATTTTGAATAACAGAATTTTTATATATAGCACTTCTCATGCCTATAGTTATTTCATCCTTTAACTGTAAAAGTGCTGCTTCTTTTCCTGATATGAAATCATTTAAGTAATTAGTTCTATTCTTAACTAATACATTCCCGTTGTTATCAACTTCACTATAGTCACAAAATACAACATCGCATTCAGTTTTCTTTGCTTTTTCATACATAAGTTCAACAAACCTAGAATCAATATAATCATCGCTATCTAAAAATGTTATATACTCTCCACTGGCTATGTTTATTCCTCTATTTCTAGCACAACTGACTCCTGCATTTTCTTGAGTTATAATCTTAAAGTTTATATCTGAGCCTTCTAATAATGATTTTGCTATTTCAATACTTCTATCTTTTGAACCATCATCTATAAGCAAAAATTCAAACTCTTTACAAGTTTGATTTATAACAGAATTTACACTTTTTTCAATACACTCTTCTACATTATAAACAGGAGTAATTATAGATACTTTAAACAAAATTATTCTCTCCCTTTATTTATTATAATAGATTCTACATGACTTTTTAGAATCTTTTATTTAAAATTTCTTACTTTTTTCTTACATTTTAAATATTATTATTTTTTTACTATTTGAATTATACTAATATTGATCATTATATGCAATGTTTACTATATTAGTGCCTTTAGCTAAAATGCACCCATGTACTTCATAATAATAGTATAATTCAAATTACAAGTTTAAATACTTTTAATCTTTTTTATTTCTTTTGCATGCCATACTCTTTCTTCTTCTTTTGGTAATGTCATATAATCACCATAAAGCCCAGTCAAAATTGCATCCGCATTTTTAGGTCCATAAAAATGTTCACCTTCAAATTCTAATTTAATCAAATCAAAGTAATCGTCTTTTTTATAGATATATTCGCTCCATGCAGTATCAACGCCATATCCCATGTACTTTGAATTTTTATCATTCCATTTAACTAAAGCTCCAAAAAACTTTCTTCTTCTTTTAGCTGTAAATATTTTTGTTATTATCTTATAAAAAGAAAATGTAATTTTATTTTTGAAAGTTAATTTTTCTGGGATATCCCTCAATCTAACGAAACTTTTTAATATGTTTCCACTTATTGATCTTTGAATTTTATAAATAAAATTATGCTTTGGTAAACTATCATAAGGGAATACATCTATATATACACCATTATGCATTTTTTCATTTTCTCCAATTGCTTTTTCAATAAGTACAGTACCATTATATCTAACCTTACAAGGTACTTGGTAAATATCATAATATTTATCACTTTCAAAAGTTTGTAAAAATAAATGGCTAGGTAAATCTTCCTTAGCTATTTTAAGAAACTTTTCATAGTCATCTCTAAGCATTCCAATATCCATATCATCATCCCATGGAATAAATCCCTTATGTCTAACTGCTCCTAATAAAGTTCCTGCATCTAAAAAGTATTTTAATCCATGTTTTTCACATATCTTATCAACATCCTTTAAAATACTAACCATCAACATTTGAGCATCTTTTAAACTTAAATTTTCATATTCTTCATCGGTATCTTTATTTTGATAATTTTTTTTTGATGTATCATCTATATTACTCATTTTTGCCACCTTCTCTATGTACTTAAGAACAAAATCGCCAAGGCGACTTTAGAGCCATTAATTTTTTAGCCATGCACCCTTTCCAAACGCAGTGCAGGAAATATATTGCCTATTTCAGCATACATTTTAATGTTATTATCAAAATTGACTTATGTCAACAAAATGAGAACATAAGAACAATAAAAAGTGAATTTTGTACTAACATAATAATGTATATAATGATAAAATAGTTTAAGAATCAATACTTAAGAAATAATGGAGATAATAAAATATGATTAAAAATTATAAAAACTTAAATGACAATATTAAAAACTCTGAAGTTTTAATAAGTATTATTATGCCAATATATAAAGCTGAAGATTACTTAAATAACTCTATCACAAGTATATTAAATCAAACTTTAGAAAACTTTGAATTAATATTAGTAGATGATGGTTCCCCTGACAACAGTGGAAAAATTTGTGATGAGCTAGCTCTAAATGATAATAGAATAAAAGTTATTCATAAAGAAAATGGTGGTGCTAGTACTGCTAGAAACGCTGGTTTAGATATAGCTCAAGGTGAATTTATAGCTTTTGTTGATAGTGATGATTGGATTGAACCCAATATGTTTGAAACACTATTTAATTTAGCAAAAGAACATAATGCAGATATTTCACAATGCAATTATATAAAAGTAGAAAATGAAGATGAAAAAATTACAAATGATAATAAAGAAATAATAATATCTTTCAATAATATAGAATCATTAAATAATTTATATAATGAAATGTATGTTTCAACAGTAGTACTTTGGAATAAAATTTATAAAAAATCACTATTTAATGAAATAAGATTTCCTAATATGAGAATATTTGAAGATGAGGCTATAATGTATAAATTATTATTTGAATCTAACAAATTAGTATATACAAATAAAAAATTATACTACTATAGAAATACTCCTGACAGTATAATGAACGCTAAATTTGATAAAAAAAGATTATGTATGCTAGATGTTTTTGATGAAAAAGTAAAATTCATGAATAAATTAAATGATGAAAACTTATATGCTAAAACTTTAAAATGGTATATGTGGTCAATCATCGATCTTTACTTTGGATGTATAAATAATATTTCAGATGATCATGAAACAATAAACTTAATCAAAAATAAAGCTATGAATATATCAAAAAAATACTACAATAGCCCTAGCCACGAATTTAAATGGATTATCCTATTCTCACTATTCAACAAAACACCAAAACTTTATAAAACTATAATGAATATATTAAATTAAAGCATGTGTTGATATATGCATAATTAAAGTTGAACTGGGTGATTATTAAGATATTTTAAATAATTTTTTATAAGGATCTACTTTAGTATATGTTGATATATGCAACAGGTAAGGTGGCATTGTAATTGGATTTTGAGAATACTTAATGAGTATTGTCACATTTACTGCTTGTCTCAATTTTATATTGGGAGCAAGCTAAAATGGGACTATACTCATTTTAGTATT